>CAUDDU010000025.1 GCA_958448375.1 uncultured Collinsella sp. | reverse complement strand
GATATTGGCATCGCGGGCACGATCAAACCCTACGAGTTCGATCTGATACGAGACGTCTTGCATAATGTCCAGACGTCGCCAGGCTAGGAGTGTGTCGCCATCGAATTCCAAGGTCTTGCCTCCGTCTGGGGCAACGGCGTATAGACGCAGTTTAGCGGTGGTTACAGGGTCGACAACCGTGACCTTTTTAATTTCGTTTCGAGTATTCTTGGCGCCCAACAAGGTGAGCAGTGTTGGGGCCACGACCTCGCCCGATGGCAAAAAGACGACTTCGATGGATTCGGGAAATGCGATGATGGCCGACTTGCGGACGGGCTGATTGGCGGCGGCAACTTCGATGTTCGCAGCGTCGATGACCTCTGTGTGGTCGAGCGCGGCAAGCACGCAGCAGTTACCTTCATCGATCTCTTGAGGATTAGCAAGCCCCAGACTGTCCGCGAGCTCGGGGTCGTTTGGAACGGCAGCGGGCTCATTCGATGCTTCGAAAGAAGCTGGGACGCTGTTTGTCGGCGACGGCGTGTCGCCCGCACCTGCTTCTTTGTCCGCGCTCTCTTCTTGTATGGTTGCGTTGATGGGTTCGTCGTTTGGGGGGAGCGTCTTGGCGTCAAGCGCGGAGGGGAGAATTCCGATGGCTCCGGATCCGCTCCACTCCATTTCGAGAAGCGCCGGGTCGGCAAGAATGCGTTGCCTGCTTTGCGCGTGGACATCGATTTCAATAGGGCCTGCCTCTATCCCTCGTGTAAGGCTGAGTGATCCGGCTGGCTTCTCGAAATGAGCGTCTGTGTCTTTGGTGCTGACGGCGTAGAACAGCAGGGACGCTTCTCCCGCCGCGATGGCATCGGTGTCGGCTTTGGTCAGCCGCAACGATGCCGTGAATGAGAGGGTGGGCTGCGTGTCGTCTGCATTCGCGGCGGCGCAGCCCAGACATATACCGCCTCCTTTCTCAAAAAACGTACCGTCGAAGGCGACCTTCGCTCCGTTCGCCGAGTCATCGATCGAAGCGATGTCGATGCGCAGCTCTAAATTGCATGGATCGCCATCTGCGTCGAGCACAACCGAGCGCCACGTGCAGACGGCGTACCCCGCCTGGGAGCCGTTTGCCTTGTTCGAACGATTGATATCCACGACTATCGAACCGTCCGTATTACGACGAAGGCATCCCGAGGTTGAGATTGCAGCCTGTGCGATCGAAAAACGCTTGCACGCAATGGCGCTCGACGGATTTGATGCGGAGCCTAGGGCTGCTGGTAAGGAGTCTGCCATGACGGGAGTCGCCCAAGCGGCGACAGGCGTTCCGGTTGCGAGCGCGCCGCAGAGTGCGACGACGGGCAAAAGGCTCTTCGATGCCATGGGGTCTCCTTAGCTAATTTAGTGTGGCCTGTCCATGTTTTGTTTCTGGCTGTGTTTGATGTGCAGACCGAGGCCGGCGGTTCCCGCGCCTGCTGCTGCGGCGCCTGCTGCCAAGAGCCATCGTCTGTCGCCTGTCTGCGCCAACGGTTCCTCGCGGTCGCCGCGGTCGAGCTCCGAGAGGTCGACCGTCACTTGCGTGGCGGCCTGCGCCTGTTCTTGCTGGGCAAAGGCCATGGCTGGCCCAAACGCTAGGATGCTGACGGCGGCGGCCAGGGCGACGGCCTTATGCCGTGTGCGCACCGGGCTCGACCGTCCAGGTGATCGTTGCAACCTGATCGCCTTCACCGGTTACGCGGAAGATGTCGCGCGTGACGCGGGCGACGTTTCCGCTTGTCTTGAGCTTAATTTTGTCCGTGCCGCCGGCAATGCCCTGGTAGCCCATGTCGAAGGCTGCGTTCTTGGAAAGATCGAGGCCCGTCCCCTGCATTGCGGCGCTGGCGTTCTGGAGTGCGCCGTCGGGGCCGACCTTAAAGTCGATGGAGTTCTGCGCGGTTCCGGCCTTGGCGTCGGCAGCAATGGTCCAGGTGTTCATGGCGTCGATCTTCATGTTGGTGACATGGATGCCGTAGGCCGAATGATTGTCGATGGTGGTCGCGTCTTCTGAGGGGCCCTGAAGCGTGCCGTCGGCCTTGGCGACGAAGGGAATAACCGTCGGAACTTTGAACTCAACGTTGTCGATCTCGGTCCTGACCATTACTTTCGTGGTTCCAACGCGCCCGGCCGCCATAGCTGGCGTCGGGGCAGCGCCCATTGCGAGCGCGAGCGCGAGCCCTGCGCCCACGACGAGCGCTCTGGCTCCGTTCATGTTCCTGGTGATGTCCATGGTCGTTCCTTTCTATTCGCCGCGGGCCGTCCCCGCGATGATTGGACGAATGCTGGTGAATTGCGTGCGGTGCCGCGTCGGCCGGAAAAGCTAGTTCTCGGCTTGCTCAACCCGTACCTTGACACGTGTCGGATTGCCGTGGCTGTCGAGGGTCTTGGCATCGAGTGCCTGGATCTCGATGTACGCCTCGCCTTCTTTGATGCCGCCGGCGGGGCACGTCTCGATTGTCTTGCCGGTCTCGACCACACCGGATTCGTACATGGTCTCGTCGTTTTGGATGACGCGGAATCGCTGGGGGAATTTATTGTCTTGGACGTTTTGCACGTTGACGCGCAGCTTGCCGTCCTCCTGCAGCTGAGCGACCGGCGCGACCGAAATCGTCATCATGTTGTCGCGGACGATAGCGTCGAGCTCATCTTGGATTTCCTGACGCGTTTTGCCCTCGGCCGTCGTAACCGAAGCGCCCGCCTCGGGTACGGGCTGCGACTGCCAAGCGTATAGTCCTACGGCGACAAGGGCACAGACGATGGCCAGGCAGGCAACGATGAGCTTCCTGCGATGCCCTAGGCCTGCAAAGTGGGGTGGCTTCTTCGCGCTCATGCGGCATCCTTGTCGGTATAGATGCGCGCAAAGGTGGACGGGTCCGCTCCAAAGAGCATGTGAAGCATCAGACGGCGCGAGTAGACGAGCTCGTCGAAGTCGGGAGGGAGCTCGATGTCGTGGATATGCGCGATGTGGTGGGCGAGCGCCGAGAACGACTCGGGGTCGCAGATCACATCGGTGGTAACGTGGTAGACCGTCGTATCGGGGAATGCCTCTTCGTCGAAAGGCAGGAGATGGGGATCGTCGTCGACTTCGATGGCGATGCCGTGCTGGGGCCAGTAATATGCCATGGGAACCTCCCTGCTTCTGGGCCAAAACTTCTATCGGTTTTGGCTGTCGACGCCGACCGTATCAGCCGCTACTTGACCAATTTCTGACCAAATGCTTGACGGATTGGCGTCTTCGCAGGTAAAAGGCGGCAAAAAATACTCCAACTTTTTTCGAGCGACAATCGCGCGGTCGGCGACGGCGGGGCCATATGTGTCAAAAGCATCGTCTGCCGAGGAAATCAAGCCGCTCGCCGAATTGCACGAACGTAAAAAACGCCAATTATGGAGACGGTCTCGAACACGTCGACGAAACGATGCGGTAACATCTCCCTGCAAACACTGTAGTTAGCTAAAGGGGGAGTTCGCGTGTCTGCAACCATCAAACCCTTCACCGACGAGTTCGAAGAGTATGGCCGCGATGAATCTCGCGCATCGGGCGAGGCCTCGAGCATCTCGTTTCCGACAACGGAAAACGAGGTCCGTGCCATTTTGGAAAAGCTCCATGCCGAGCGTGTTCCGGTAACGGTTCAGGGCGCCCGAACCGGCCTTGCCGCCGGCGCCGTGCCCCACGGCGGGCATATCCTCAATACTTCCCGTATGAATCGCTATTTGGGCCTTCGCCGCGATGAACAAGGCCAATTTCTGCTGCGCGTGGAGCCGGGCGTTGTGCTCTCGGAGCTGCGCAAGCAGCTGAGCAAGAAGGTGCTGCCGACCGCTGGTTGGGACCAGGCATCGCTTGAGGCCTACGAGGAGTTCCAAGAGGCTCCCGAGCAGTTTTTTCCCACCGATCCCACCGAGGCGTCTGCCTGTCTGGGCGGCATGGCGGCATGTAACGCCTCCGGTGCCCGCAGCTACGCCTACGGCCCCATGCGCCCACATATCACGGGACTCCACGTCGTGCTGGCTGATGGCGATTTGCTTGAGCTTCGGCGCGGCGAGGCTTTTGCCCAGGGCCGCCACCTGTCGCTCGTGACGGCAGCGGGCCGTACACTCGAGCTCGATCTTCCCGGCTATACCATGCCCAAGACAAAAAATGCTTCGGGCTATTTCGTTGCTGACGATATGGATGCCATCGATCTGTTTATCGGTGCGTGTGGCACAATCGGCGTCATCACCGAACTCGAGATTGCCCTGCAGGTGGCACCCGCGGTCGTTTGGGGCGTGAGCTGTTTCTTTGACAGCGAAGACAAGGCCGTGTCCTTCACCGATTCTGTGCGTCCCGTCCTGTCCCATGCGGCTGCCATCGAGTACTTCGATGCTGGCGCCCTGGATATTCTACGTCGCCAGCGCGAGCAGTCGACGGCGTTTGCCTCGCTGCCTGCGCTCGACAAAGACGCCAAGGTCTGTGTCTACGTGGAGCTCGACTGCGACGACGAAGCCCAGGCGACTGAGGAGCTGTATCACTTGGGGTGGGTACTGGAGCTTGCGGGCGGCAGTGACGATGCGACATGGGTCGCGCGCACCGAGGTCGATCGCGAGTGTCAGCGATTCTTCCGCCATGCGGTGCCCGAGAGCGTCAACATGCTCATCGACGAGCGCCGCCGCATGGATCCCACCATCACCAAACTGGGTTCGGACATGTCGGTGCCCAACGCGCACTTGGCCGATGTTATCGCCCTCTATCGCCGCACGCTGGCGGAAAGTGGGCTTGAATCTGCCGCCTGGGGGCATATCGGTAACAACCATCTGCATGTGAACATTCTGCCGCGCGATGCACAGGATTATCGCCGCGGCGGAGAACTCTTTGCCCAGTGGGCTTCCGAGGTCACGGCCATGGGCGGTGCCGTCTCCGCAGAACACGGCGTCGGCAAGATCAAGGCGGGCTTCTTGGAGACGATGTACGGTCACGAGGCCATGGTCGAGTCGGCGCGGCTCAAGCTCCAGCTCGATCCTGCCGGGCAGCTGGGTCGCGGTAACCTGTTTTCGGAGAAGCTCTTGGATGAGCTCGTCCAGAAAGGGGGCGCGTGAAGATGAGCGATTTCCATATGGTGGTGTGCGTCAAGGCCGTGCCGGGCAGCACCGAGGTCAAGATGGACCCCAAGACCAATACCATCGTGCGCGATGGTAAGCAGGCGGTCATTAATCCCTTTGATGCGAGCGCTTTGGAATGCGCGCTGGCGCTGAAAGACGACTTTATCGGCTTTGGCATGGACGTGCGCGTAACGGTGGTGTCGATGGGCATCCCCGCGACCGAGTCGCTGCTGCGCGACTGCATCGCTCGAGGTGCCGACGACGCGCTGCTGCTGACCGATCGTGCCTTTGCAGGTGCCGATACACTGGCAACCACCTATGCCCTCAAGTGCGGCATCGAGGCGCTCGACGAGGACTTCGACCTGCTCATCTGCGGCAAGATGGCGGTGGATGGCGATACGGCCCAGATTGGTCCCGAGCTTGCCGGAGCCTTTGAGATTCCCTGCGTGACCGACGTGAGTTGCGTGCAGAGCGCGGGTTTTACGACCTGTGGCTCGCTGGCGCTCGTTCACGGATGCGATGCCGGCGAGGAGACGGTGTATCTTGAGATGCCGTGCGCGATGACGACTGCCAAGGAGATTGGCCAGTTGCGTATGCCGAGTATTGCCGGTATTCGCGCGGCGGAGGAGGCGGACGTGCGCGTGGTCAGTGCCGCCGACGTGAACGCCGACCCCGCGCGTTGCGGTCTTGCCGGGTCGCCGACACAGGTCGTGCGCTCGTTTGTGCCCGACCGTGACCAAACGTGCGAGGCCGTTGAGGGAACGGCGTCCGAGCAGGCGGTAAAACTTGCCAAGATTATCGAGGGGATGGCATAGATGAGCGGACTGATTATCGATAGCGAAGCCTGTATCGGCTGCGGTCGCTGCGTTCGCGCCTGTGCCTCGGGCGGCATCGTAGTGGAAGACGAGCGACCCAACCGATGCGCCCATGTAACCGACGGCTGCATCCTATGCGGTGGGTGCGTCGACGCCTGTCCTGTCAACGCTATCTCGATCGAGCGTGACGAGGCCGCTGGTGCGGTGGACTTTGATGCATATCGAGACATTTGGGTATTCGCGCAGACCGACGAGCACGATACGGTGACTCCCGTGGCCCACGAGCTCATGGGCAAGGGGCGCGAGCTTGCCGATGCTCGCGGCTGCCGTCTGGTGGCACTGGTCGGTATGGGCCCCGAGGGTTCTCTCGGTGACCTGGAGCATCTGGTTTGCGCGGGCGCCGACGAAGTCCTGGCCTGTCGCGACGAGCGCCTGCGCCAAAACGATGCGGAGGTCTACGCCCGCTTGATCTGCGATTTGGTAGCCGAACGCAAACCCGAGGCCATTCTATACGGCGCGACCGCTTTTGGTCGCGAACTGGCACCCGGCGTTGCCGTGCGTTTGCAGACGGGCCTTACGGCTGACTGCACCGTACTTTCGATGGATACGGAGACGGGACTGCTGCAACAGACGCGTCCAGCGTTTGGCGGCAACCTGATGGCCACCATCGTCTGCCCCAATCATCGTCCCCAGATGGCAACGGTTCGTCCCGGCATCTTTAAGGCGCCCGACTTTGACTACGACCGCTCCGGCACGATCACCCAGATATCGCTTGCGGATGATGCTAAGGCTCGTGTCGAGATCTCGATTCCCGCCGAGGAGTGGAGGCAGCAGGCCTCGATCGCCGATGCCGAACGCTTGGTCGTGGTGGGCCGCGGCATTGGCTCCAAGAAGAATCTGCCCCTGATGCGAAGGCTCGCCGAGGCTCTGGGAGCCGAGCTTGGTTGCACGCGACCTGTCGTGGAGGCCGGCTGGTTGGAGTATCGCCATCAGATTGGCCAGACCGGCGTATCGGTTTCGCCCAAGCTTCTCGTGAGTATCGGTGTTTCGGGCGCCATCCAGCATCTTGCCGGCATCGGTGGGGCAGAGTGCATTATCGCCATCAACGAGGACCCGGATGCCCCCATCTTTGGTGCTGCCCAGTACAAGGTTGTCGGCGATGCCGTCGAGGTCGTCGAGGAACTGCTGGCCCAGCTTGAGCGCTAGGCGCGCGCCAGCCAGTCGCGCATCTCGTCCTTAAGGCGGCTCCAAGTCGCCTGCGTGGCGGGGTCGGTAAAGGGCCGCGTAATGCCAAAGGGCGCGTCGAGCAGGCGGTGGATATCGCCCTGTTCGCGCGCCAGCGCGCGGCTTGCTGGATAGACGAGCTCAAACATAAAGCAGATGAGTCCCACCAGGTAGTCTGCGGGCTCGTTGCGTTCATCGCGTGCGACGCAGCGGTGCTCGTCAAAGGCGGCAAGTGTCGGCGACGAGAAACGGCTGCCGAGAAACGTCTTCTCGTCCACCTTGAGGATGGTGTCGACGGTGCTGTCGGCGATGGTGCGCATAATGTCGATCTTGTCACCATCGCGCACGATATCGCAGAAGCACAGTGTACGCTCGTCGAGTTGTGCCGGCAGGCGAAAGTCGCTGTGATAGGCGATGCTCGCTCGGATGAGCTCATCTTCTGCCGGGTCATCGATAAAGTCGCGGATGCTCGTTACGGCGGGTGCATCGGCGGGATTCTCGCCAAAGAGGACCTCGATGCCCAGCGCCGCATGGCTCATGCTCTCGGCGTCCTTAAAGGTGTCCCAGCGTCGCAGCTGCTCAAAGCGGCCCATATCGTGTAGCAGGCCGCAAAGCCATGCCAGGTCAATATCTTCTGACGACCAGCCCTGCTCGCGCGCTACGGCATCGCATGCCTCGGCCACGTGGTACGTATGCTCGATTTTGAGCGCGATGCGTGGGTTGGTGGCGTCGTAGGCATCGGTGTAGCTTTTGAAGGCCGCACGCGCCCGGTCTCGATCGATACCTGTCATAATGACTTCCTAAAAAGTTGTGTCTTTCGATCCGGTGGCAATTGTAGGTGAACTCGGTTGCTGTCGGATGATGATTCTGCCGTGTCGCTCCATGCGGTTCGGAGACCTTGTCAGGATGAGAAGCGTATGGTGCTCAAAATCGTTAGAACCGTCTGGCCAGTGATGCTTACCTATGTTGCAATAGGCGCGCCGTGCGGAATGATCATGGGACAGACGGGAATGGAGCCCTGGATGGTCTTTGCCCTGAGCAGCACGTTTGTGACGGGCAGCGGCCAGTTTATGATCTGCAATCTTTGGCTGGCGGGTGTACCGGCGCCTTCGATTATCGCGAGCGTTGCCGCCATCTCCTCGCGTTTTGCGCTTTACTCGGCATCGATCGCGCCGCATCTGACGGGTGCCTCGAAGCGTCAGACGCTGGCTGTTGCCGCGACACTTACCGAGGAGGCATATGGCATCTCGCTTGCCAAGTTGGTTGAAGGGGAGGATTGGGGCCCGCGCGAGTCCTTTGTGCTCAACGTGATCCTCATCGCAACATGGGGCGTTTCGTGTACGATGGGCGCCATCGTCGGCGCCGTTGTCGATGTTCCCACCGCCATTGCAGCTTTTGTCTGCACCTCGCTCTTTATCTGCCTGCTCTTTTCGCAGCGGCTGTCGCGCGGCAACGTTGTCGCGGCGGTTTCGGGCGCGGTGTCCGTCGCCGTATGCAAGTTCTTGGGCCTCGCGAATATTGCCGTGCCGGCAAGCGTCGTGGTCGGCATTGCCATTGCGCTGGCGTGCAATGCTGTATTTGACGGAAGAGGTGCCCGCGATGCCCGTTAACGAGTTCTTGGTTCTGTGGCTGTCGTCGTGGGCTGCTATCGCGTTCTTTCGCATCGCGCCGGCGTTCGCCTTGCGCGGGCGGACCCTGTCGCCCCGCATTACCGAGGCCCTGGGCTATATCCCGCCCGCTGCCTTTGCCGCGCTGGTCGCCAACGACTTGGTGAGCCCCGGCGCGTTCGACGCGGGACTCTGGCCTGCCTTGGTTCCCTGGATTGCGGCCGCCGGCGTCGTGGTCGTGGCGGTCAAGACAAAATCGATGCTGTGGTGCTGCGTCTCGGGCATCGTACTCTATATTGTCTTGAGCCTTATATAGGGC
>CAUDDU010000024.1 GCA_958448375.1 uncultured Collinsella sp. | reverse complement strand
AAAACGCTGGCGACCACCGGCACCACCATGCTCATCGTCTCGTTTGCCCTTGGCTCGCTCATCGGCGAGGCCATAAACCTGGAAGCCGGCATCGAAAACCTGGGCGAATGGCTCAAGCGCAAAACCGGCAGCGAGGGAGACAACGAGTTCACCAATGCCTTTGTCTCGACATCGCTGACCGTCTGCATCGGTGCCATGGCTATCGTGGGATCAATCCAAGACGGCTTGCTCGGAGACTGGTCCACGCTCGCCCTCAAGGGCGCGTTGGACTGCATCATCGTCTGTACCATGACGGCTTCGCTCGGCCGCGGCTGCATCTTCTCCGCCCTGCCCGTTGCCGTATTCCAGGGAACGATTACGCTGTTTGCCGGCGCGCTCTCCCCCATCATGACCACCGCCGCCCTCGACAGCCTATCGCTCGTGGGCTCTATGCTCATCTTCTGCGTCGGCGTCAACCTCATCCGTCCTCAGACCTTCCGCACGGCCAATATGCTCCCCTCCGTTGTCATAGCCATCATCTACGCCCTCTTGTTCTAAATCTATCTACACAGCGGTATCTCGAACATCTGTTTGATGCTGTGCTATGATATGAGGTCACCGAAGCTGCGTTAGGAGAGGAGAAGCGGTGGCCGACCAGGACATCAAGATGCTCATCGAGCGCATTATGGCCGAGGCCCGGACCCATCAGTCCGCTCGCTTCTCACATGAGGTCTACGCAGACGAGCCGATTCTCAAGACCGGCCGACAGATGCAGAACTTCCTCCCCGACCAGTACCGCAAGATGCGTGAGATATCGCGTTGGCAAGAAGACCCCAAGGGCGGCGCGGGCCGTTGGCTTTCGGAAGCCGAGCTTTTCTACCGCCAAGGCCTGCTGATGGCCGACTTTGAGGACGACTGCCCCTACAACGGCACCTTTAAGTCGTACTTTCCCACCTACAACGCCATGAGCGACCGGCAGTTGCGCGGCTACTTTACCTGGCGTGCCCAAGTGCGCCGCGGAACCGTCGAGGAAACGTCTACGTCCTTCGCCTTTCTGTATCTCTATGAGCTGATTTGCGGCATTGGCGTAGATGACCCGCTCGATGGTTTTAACAAGATCAAGGCCTTTTGGGATGCCTACCGCGCCTTCGAGCCCGGCATCGGCCGGTTTGCACGCGTGTGGTTGCAGGACTACGCCGTGTTCCACGGGCTTGACCCCAAGCTGCTTCGTGATTCTAAAACCGTCATGTTCGATAACGCCCTTATCGAGCTGCGGCGCGCGGCACGAGACCTTGTACCAGCACCGGCGCCGTCCGGCCAGACCCCCAAGCGTCGCAAAACCTCCGAGCCCACGCTCCCCCTTCCGCCCGATGAGGTGCGCGAGGAGCGACTCATGGCCGCCATCAACGCCCTCTCCACGTACAACCTAAGTAACTCGCGGCTCGACCGCAGCCACCACCGCGATCTGCGCCACGTGGCATGCGCCGTGTATGTCCGCATGGCGCGCTACTATGACACGCACCGAAAGACCGGCATCGTGGCGAGTTTATTTGGGGAGGAGACGGCCATGCCCTACACCATGTTTGCCTCGGCCGTATTCTTTGCGCCCGAGCGCCACGAGGACTGCGAATACCGCCTGGATCCTATCCATATCTACCGTTGCCAAAACGGCTTTTGGGAATGCATGCGTATCCATGGCAGTAGGCAAAAGAGCAGCAAGCTCGGTGAAATGATGCGCGCCTGCGACCAACGCCTGCGCCTGGCGCTGGACCCCGCCCATCCCCTTAAGGAAGAAAAGGTCCCCAAATATCTGGCCAAGATTATCGATGACGAGATTGTGGCATGGCTTTCATGGGACGCCGCACACCAGCCCGTCAAGATCGATATCGATCTGAGTCAGCTGGGGCACATTCGGAGCGCCGCCGCGCAAACGCGTGAAGCGCTTTTGATCGATGAAGAGCGCGAGGACGGCGCACCTGTGGAAGCCGAGGCAGCGGACTCAGGGCAACCGGAAGCCGAGCCCGTAGCCGACGCGATTGTCGAGGCGATCGCGGCACCCATTCGGCAGGACGAGGCCGACGAGCCAACCATATCCACCGAACAGTTTGGTGTCGTGGCACCGCTTCTCGCGCCGACGCCCGCGTTCGCAGCCGTTGCGCCCGCTGACGCCACGAACGAACTCACGCCTGCCGCAGACGCCTATCTCCGCGCGCTGCTCGAGCACAACGCAGTACAGGCGGAATCGGCGGTAGTGCAATCGGGGCAGAGCGAGGACATGCTCGTCGACAGCATCAACGAGTCGCTCTTTGACCTGGTGGGAGACACCGTTATCGAATTCGGCGCGGCAGGACCGCAAATTATCGAGGATTACGAAGCAGACGTGAGAGGATACCTAGACCATGAGTGATACCACATCCGCAGCGCCCCGCGTACCCAAACGCGTCGCTGCCGTTATCCTAAACTCGCTCAAGGGCGGCGTGGTCCCGCGCATCGGCCTTCCCTATATCACCGTGGGACGCGAGGTCGAGATTCGCGCCCTGCTCACCGATCTGAGTCTCATCTCCGACGGTGGCGCGAGCTTCCGCTTTCTGGTCGGTCGTTACGGCGCCGGCAAGAGCTTTTTGCTCCAGACCATCCGCACGCACGCCATGGGTGAAGGATTCGTCGTCGCCGATGCCGACCTATCCCCTGAGCGCCGCCTGCAAGGCGGTCAGGGGCAGGGCCTTGCCACCTACCGCGAGCTCATCCGCAACATATCGACCAAGACGCGCCCCGAGGGTGGCGCGCTCAACCTTATTCTGGATCGCTGGGTCGCCTCGTGTGCCGACGTCGACGAGTCAGTCGTCAATACCCAACTGGCCCCGCTCGAGGAGATGGTCCACGGCTTTGACTTCACCCGCATGCTCCGCCGCTATCGCACGGCCGTATCCGAGGGCGACGAAGAGGCCATGAGCCGCGTGGCCAAATGGATCCGCGGCGAATACCGCACCAAGAGCGAGGCTCGCGCCGAACTGGGCTCCTCGACCATCATCAGCGATGACGACTGGTACGACTACGTTAAGCTCATTGCACGCTTTTTGGTCTGCAGCGGATACAAGGGCATGCTGGTGCTCATCGACGAACTCGTGAATCTGTACAAGATTCCCAACGCGATCACGCGCCAATACAACTACGAGAAGATCCTGACTATGTACAACGACACGCTCCAGGGCAAGGCGCAGTACCTGGGCATGATCATGGGCGGCACTCCAACCTCCATCGAAGACCGCCGCCGAGGCGTGTTCTCCTACGAGGCCCTGCGCAGCCGACTCGCTCAGGGCCGCTTTGCGCGCGAGGACCTTAAGGACATGCTCGCGCCCATCATCCGCCTGCAGCCACTCACCTATGAGGAGTTGCTGGTGCTGATCGAAAAACTCATGCAAATTCACGCCGGCTACTTTGGCTGGACGCCCACGCTTACCGAGAACGACTTGGTGGACTTCCTCAAGATCGAGTTTGGCCGCGTGGGAGCCGATACGCACTTGACGCCGCGTGAGGTCATCCGTGACTTTATCGAGCTGCTCGATATCCTGTGTCAGAATCCCGATGCAAACGTGGCTGAGTTGCTGCAAAGCGTCGGCGGCGTCACGCTGGCGCCGGCAACAGCAACAGGCGACACCGGAACCGCAGACGGCGACCGCAACTTCGCCGAATTCACCATCTAACCTGCCAAAAAGGGACAGGTTTATTTTGGTAGGTTTTATCTGGGCGAACGTTGAAGCAGTAATGCAGCAAGCCACTGCTCGCCACGTTGAGAGATTCGCTTTTGAAAGGAGGCCTCATGAACGCCTTTGACCGCTACGCCCCGTTTATCCAAGACTTCATCTACTCCCACGATTGGGAGAGCCTGCGCTCCATTCAGGTTGCAGCGGCAGATGCCATCTTTAATACGCAGGACAATGTGCTCCTGACGGCATCCACGGCTTCCGGCAAAACCGAGGCAGCCTTCTTTCCCATCCTGACCGAGTTTTGGGAGAACCCGCCCGCAAGCGTGGGCGCCCTCTACATCGGCCCCCTCAAGGCGCTCATCAACGACCAATTCGTCCGCCTCAACGACCTATGCGAAGAAGCCGATATCCCCGTCTGGCACTGGCATGGCGATGTCTCGCAGTCACACAAGGCCAAACTCATCAAAAAGCCGAGCGGCATCCTTCAGATTACGCCCGAATCGCTCGAGGCGCTCCTGATCCATAAGCACATGGCGATCCCGCGCATGTTTTGCGACCTGCGCTACGTCGTCATCGACGAGGTTCATTCGCTCATGCGCGGCGACCGCGGCGGGCAGACGCTCTGTCTTATCGAGCGCCTCTCGCGCATGGCAGGCGTGCAGCCCCGCCGCATTGGCCTTTCGGCCACCATCGGCGACCCCGAGCGCACGGGTGCCTTTCTCTCACAGGGAACGGGGCGCAACTGTGTTATCCCCCGCTTTGAAGAACCGCGCCGCGTATGGCGCATCTCCATGGAGCACTTCTACAACTCGGGTCCCCAGGCACAGCAGCGGGGATTCGAGAGCACGGGTCCTCAAGAGGCCGAAGTGCTTGCGTGCGAGCGCATCGAGGCGGCATCCGCGGCACTGCCCGCCGGCGCCCAAGACATGCGTCACAGCGGACAGCCCACACAAGAGGAGCGCCGTCAACGTCGTGAGCGGGCACGAGGCAAAGCCGCTCCCAAAGACCGTCGCACTTCCTCGGCCCCCGAGGGCGAAGTCGACATCCCACGAGCGACCGAGCAGGCGCTTCTCAACCCCACCGACACGGCGCCCGACAACGCCGACCCCGGTATGGGCTATATCTTTGAGCATACGCGCGGCCGCAAGTGCCTGGTCTTTGCCAACTCGCGCGAGGAGGCAGAGGCCGTGTGCTCCATGCTGCGTAGCTACTGCGAGAACCGGCACGAGCCCGACCGTTTCCTCATTCATCACGGCAATCTTTCGGCATCGTTGCGCGAGACGGCCGAGGAACTCATGCGCGATGAGGAGCAGGCACAGACAACCGTCACCACCTCTACGCTGGAGCTCGGTATCGATATCGGCCGCTTGGAGCGTGCCTTCCAGATCGACGCGCCGTTTACCGTCAGCTCCTTTTTGCAGCGAATGGGCCGCACGGGACGCCGCGATCTTCCGCCCGAGATGTGGTTTGTCATGCGCGAGGAAGAGCCCGAGCCGCGCACGATGATGCCCGAGACCATTCCGTGGAAGCTCCTGCAGGGCATCGCGCTCGTACAACTCTATCGCGAGGAAAAGTGGGTCGAGCCGCCCGAGCTCGATCGACTCCCTTACAGTCTGCTCTACCACCAGACTATGTCGACACTTGCCAGCACCGGCGAGCTCACGCCGGCAGAGCTTGCCCAGCGCGTGCTCACACTCAGTTATTTCCATCGCATCTCGGCCGATGACTATCGCGTATTGCTGCGTCACCTCATTAAGATCGACCATATCCAGGTCACCGAGGGCGGCGGACTCATCGTGGGTCTCGCGGGCGAGCGCATCATTAACAACTTTAAGTTCTACGCCGTATTCCAGGAAAACGAGGAGTTCACCGTTCGTAGCGAGTCGGCCGAATTGGGCACGATCGTCAACCCGCCACCGCCCGGTGAGCGCATCGCCATCGCCGGACACTGCTGGATTGTCGAGGAAGTGGACTGGAAGCGCCACACCGTCTTTGCCACGCAGGTCAAGGGTCGTGTGCCGGCCTACTTTGGCGACTGCCCCGGCGACATCAATACACACGTACTCGAGCGCATGCGCAAGGCGCTCAACGAGCACGCGGCATATCCGTATCTCATGGGCAACGCACGGGCACGCCTTGCACAGGCTCGTCATACCGCCGAGATTTCGGGCGCGGGAACCAAACCGCTCATTAACCTGGGTGGCGACACCTGGGTGCTCTTCCCCTGGTTGGGCAGCTATGCCTTTCTGGCGCTCGAACGTATGCTCAAGATTAAATGCGCCGCGGAGCTTGGCCTTCGCGGGCTCGATCCGTCGCGCCCGTACTTTATGCAGTTTAAGATGAAGGCCGACGAGGAGACGTTCTTTGAGGTGCTCGCCGCCGAGGCCGAGAAGGACTTCGGCCCCATCGACCTCGTCTATCCTGGCGAGGTGCCTTACTTTGATCGGTACGACGAGTTTGTTCCCGAAGAGCTCGTGCGCAAGGGTTTCGCCGAAGGCGTGCTCGACATCGATGGCATGAAGCAGCGTGTCCGCAGCTGGCGCGACCACGCCTAAGACCAGTCTTTTTGGGACGGGGAGACTTACTTGTCGTGAAGGACGGTGCCGAGGAAGTCGGCGTCGAAGGGCACGGCTTCGGCAAAGGCGTAGTCGCCGTCGCTGGCGATGAGCAGGTAGTTCTCCTCGCCGCCGAACTTCGCATCGCCACATGGGACCACCCAGGCGTGGGCGAATACCTCGAGTGCCGTGGCAGCGCAATCGCGCAGGAACGTCACATCGCTCCCCTCGCTTGCGCTCACGATATTGGCAACGTAGACGCCACCGACATTTAGGCTGCCCCGCACCAAACGCAACGCTTCAACCGTCGCCAGCTCGCGTACGGGCTCGGCACCGCCAAAGCAATCGCTCACGACCACGTCGTAGCGGCGATGGCCCACACTCGTCACACCCAGATACGAGCGAGCCTCAGCAGTAATCACCCGCAAGCGGTCGCCCACCGTGCGCTCCAGCTCGTCCAGATAGAACCAACGGCGCGCCAGGCGCGTAATCTCTCCGTCATACTCGATGACGTCCATGCGCAAGTCCTCGTGCGACATCAGAGCGAACTTAGAATAGGCAAACCCGCCGCCGCCCAGCATAAGCATGCGGTCGATGCCGTGGCCATAAGCGTCGCGCATCGCATCCTCGGCCTCAAACACATCGTCAAATGCACGATAGTACGCAAAGACCGGCTCCGCCCAACGATCGCCAACGTAACTCGCGCTTTGGTAGACGCCACCTTGCACCAATACACGGACTTCGTCGCCGCCCTCGTCGTGCACGCGCTTCACACGCGCCAACCCATTGCGGGTTCGCGCAACCTGCAGACAGGCAGCACGAACAGCGACAGCGGCCGCACCAAGCGCCGCGGCTCCCAGAGCAACGCCGGCAACGACGCCGGCAGAAACACTCGGCTTGTTCATCTAGAGCTCCTTTTGCAGATAAAGGCCATGGTCATAAAATCCAAGATGGCGATAGTACTCGCGTGTGCCAATCGCGCTAATCACGTTGATACGCGCATAACCCGCATCCCGGGCAATCTCGCACGCACGCCCTACGAGCAAACGCCCCAACCCGTGATGCTGCGCCGCCTGGCCCTGGTCGCCCACGCGTGCCGCCATGCCATACACGTGTACCTCGCGAATCATCGCCTCGTCCGGCGTCGTCGGCAACTCGTCCGCATGCGCGGCAACAAACGAATGGTCGGGCAGTGACAACCGCAAAAAGCCCGCGATCTTGCCCCGCGGCGTCACCCACTGCAAAAAGCGCTCGTAAGTCACCGGCGTCTCGTACGCCACTTCCTCATCAAGAGAAAGCTCATCCAAGTCGGCACCCGCGGTACTGATCTCGCGATAGCGAATCTCGCGCACCACTGCGCCTTCTCCACGAGCCGCCAAGCGATTCTCGACGAGCTGACGCAGGTTGGGCTTCTTGTTGCCCACCATAATGTCGTCGGAACTAAAGTCGCGGATCATGCGACTGATACGACAGAACGCCGGCGTCACCACGATGTCGTCGGCTAACACATCGAGCAGCTCTTCCTCGGTATAGGGACGCCACTCGCCGCGCTCATAGCAGCCCACCAGACGCGAGCCCTCGATGAGCGCACACGGGTAGACCTTGACCTCGTCGGGCATAAAGGCCCCCTCGGTCATAAAGCGCTCGTAGTCGCGCTTGTCCCCTTCGGGCGTGGCGCCCAGCAAGTTGAGCATAAAATGCGCGTGAATCTTAAAGCCAAACAGGCGCGCAAGCGAAAACGCCCGCTCGATCTGCGCCACCGAAATGCGACGCTCGTTGATATCGAGCAAATGCTGGTCGAGGCTCTGAATACCCATCTGGATCTTGGTGCAACCCAGGCGGCGGATGAGCGTGAGGGCCTGTGGCGTCACGGCATCGGGACGCGTCTCGATAACGAGCCCCACCACGCGATGCTTCGCCGTCTCGTTGATGCGCTGTTGGCGCTCAAGCTCCTCCATCGTGGCCGTCTGCCACTCGGCGACCTCGCCCCACGGCGTGCCGGGGCCGTACAGACGACGCACCGCGCGGTTATAGCCGCCCACGGCAGCATCCACACGCTCCTGCTCGTCGGCAACGCCGCTCGCAAGCTCAACCTCATCGGTCGCAATACCGGCAGCGCGATAGCGTTCGCGTCGCTCCGCCACCACCGGCGGCAGCGCATTGGCAGGAGCATCGTCGAGCAGGCGCCCCGCCTCGGCACGGCTGATACCCGGACGCGCCAACATGGGGTTGGCCGCCACGCCGGCCACGGCATCGTCATTGAGCGCGCGGAAGAGCTCCGACATAAACCACATCTGATACCCTTGCGGATAGTCGCTCCAGGTACCGCCAAGCACAATGAGCTCGATCTTATCGGTCGCATGACCCATCTGCGAAAGCGCGGTCAAACGGGCGCTCACCTGCAGATATGGATCGAAGCAGTTTTGCTCTGCACGGGCACACGCCGGCTCGGCGTGCAGGTAGCTTTTGGGCATGCGCAGGTCGTTGGGGCAAAACAGGCAATCGCCCGAGCACGGCCACGGCTTGGTGATGACGGTAATGGTTGCCACGCCCGAAGCCGTGCGACGAGGCTTCATACGCAGCACCTGCAGCAGTTGACGTTCCAGCTCGGCATCGACATTCCACCCCGCCCAACGAGCCGGCTCCTCACGTTTAACCCGCTGGTAGAACGGCAGCAGACGGCGCTTGGCCAAATCGCGTTTGTCGGCACCCTCACGGCGCGCCTCGGCATGTATCAGTTTGACGAGCGCTTTGTCATCCACGGTCTCGCCGCGACGCAGAGCCTCGAGTATGTTCAAGATAATCTGTTCCATACCCCCATTGTAAAGGCAAAGGCGCCGGAGCCGATCTCGGCTTCGGCGCCTTCATCAAACAGCGCAGCTATGGTATATAAGTCTTCGATAACCGCCCGTCACTCTGAATCAAATGACATGTCGCCCGAACCGACCTCAAAACGATACGTAGCAGACTTATCGCCGTTATCGAATTCAAGATTCAAAATGGTCTCGCCGTCGTAGCCAAGCGGAAGGAAATCGCTCTCGAAGTCGCCGCTGCCCAAGGTAAGGCTCGCCTTAAAGCCCGTCGAGTTCGGAACCATCATCTCCACATCGCCCGAGCCCACACTCACGTCCATCGACTTCGCGGGGGCCTGGTAGAGC
>CAUDDU010000023.1 GCA_958448375.1 uncultured Collinsella sp. | reverse complement strand
CGGTACCGTTGCCGATGATGAGGGTGACGTTGTGGCCCAGGTCCTGGAACTGACGCATCTTGCGCAGCGGCACGGCGTGGCCCAGGTGCAGGTCGGGGCTGGTGGGATCGACGCCGAGCTTGATGTTGAGGGGCTCGCCCTTCTCAAGCTTCTTGCGAAGGTCGGCCTCGGGGACGATCTGCGCGGCGCCCGAGGTGATGATACGCATTTGCTCGTCAACAGACAGCATTGGGTATCCTCCTTTTGCTATAGCACCCTCGCCGAAAACGGCGGTGCTGGAAGTCCATAAACTCTCTTATGATAACAAACTGACGCGACACAGCATCTACGACAGGAAAATCCTCGTCCTGCCGCATGCGTCGATGGCAACTGGCAGATGTGTGCCGTCACGCTCGACCAGATAACGCACCTGCCGACGACGCAAGCAGTCGCGGCAACGGGCCTGCCCCGTCGCATCGGTGGCGCAAACACCCTCGGCGGTCAGCAGGCAGTGCTCGCACACCATGAGCTCGGGACGGTCGGCGTCGACCGGACCCAAGACGCCGGGTTCAGCAGCCAGCTCGGCAATACACTCCCTATCATTGCTGAGCAGCTCGGCAGGCAAGTATACCCACCTCGCGCCAAGCCCGCGCAGCCAGGCAAGCGTGGCCCGATTGGCGCAGAACACCGGCGCCGCCACGTCAAACGTCGTGCCCAGCTCGTGGGCCATCGCCACCTGCCCCAGGTTGCGGCAAACAATACGCCCGGCACGTTGCATAAGCGCCCGAGTCCGCTCGGCGTCGCCTGCGCGGCACACGTCGTCGAGCACCACCGTCGCATCGGACAGATCCCACTCATCGCGCGGATCCAAATCCATCAGCTCCCAGGCAAAGACCATACGAGCAAAAGCCTCATGCTTTGCCGGCTCCGCCGGTCCCGCCAACTCCGTCGGTACATCGCCATCTGCCAGAACGCCCTCAAACGGCAGCACCTCAACGGACTGCTCAGCAGGCGCGACCGCATCTGCCTCGACCCGCATGCGCTCCAACACCGTTGCCGTCTGCCCCAGCACGCCGGCACTGCGAATCAGATAGACCTCGCAGCCCGCGTCCACCTTGCGTTTGCAATGCACGACGATGCGCTCTCCCGCAGCGGCATCCACGGGGCAAGGCACCTGTGGCCAGCGCTTGGGCACATCGGGACGCGCGTCGGCACCCGGGTAAAATCGGATCTCGAGCGTATCGCCCGCCGCCACGGCGGCATCAAGCTCAACCGTCACCTCTTCGTGACCCACCGCCACCAAGTGGCCCACGCGCACGCCCTGGTTGATCGCGCGCTCAAAGCTCATGAGCTCGGCGCCCGAACGACCCCGCAGATACGCATCGGTAAAGCCGCGGTTGAACGACCTTCCCAGCTCGCGCTCAAGCGCCGGCACCGCATCGGCATCCCATGTGCCGTCGCGCAGCATATTGAGCGCCCGACGCCACACCCTCACCACGTTAAAGACGTAGTCGGGATTCTTCATGCGGCCCTCGATCTTGAGCGATGCCACGCCGGCGGCAACAAGCTCGGGCAGATGCGCGATGCCCAGATAGTCACGCGGACAAAGCAGGCGATCCCCTTCGACAGCGACAACACTCTGCCCCTCCTCGTCCACCAAGTCATAGGATAGACGGCACGGTTGAGTGCAATCACCGCGCATCGCAGAGCGGCCACGTCGAAGGGCAGAGAACCCGCACGCACCCGAGTATCCAATGCAAATAGCGCCGTGACAGAACACCTCGATGGGCACGCCAGTAGCGCAAAGCGTCTCAATCTCTGCCACGCTCAGCTCGCGCGCAGTCGTCACGCGCTCAACGCCCAACTCCTTGGCAGCCAACTGCACGGCACCCTCGCTATGAGCGCCCGCCTGAGTGGACAGGTGAATCTCGACCCCCGGAATCGCCGCACGAAGTGCACAAGCCAGCCCGGCATCGGCCACAATCAACGCATCGGCACCCAACGCGTGCGCATGCGCCCCCAACGCCACGGCGTCGGCAAGCTCATCATCGAACACGAACACGTTGAGCGTCACGTACACACGCACGCCATGGGCATGGGCCACGGCACAACCGCGCGCGAACTCATCATCGCTAAAGCCATGCGCGCTCACTCGAGCGTTGAATCCGTCCAGCCCCGCATAGATGGCATCGGCACCCGCCGCAATCGCCGCGAGCATCTGGTCGAGTCCGCCAGCAGGCGCCAGCAGTTCGGGCAGCGCCACTTCAGCCGCCGCCAACTCGCTTTCGCATTGTCCACTCGGTTCCATCGGCCGAATCGCCATCGGTAAACTCCTTGCCAAGGTGTGCTTTCACTCTGAAAATTGCTGCCAACCAGCATACACGAGGCCCCGCGTGCCCCGATTGGTTTATCGTGTAATAACTTATGTCCATCCTGCCCGGTAGCATACCTGCCGCCTGGCACGACATACCTGGA
The DNA here is from genome assembly GCA_958448375.1 of uncultured Collinsella sp. Classification (GTDB taxonomy): domain Bacteria; phylum Actinomycetota; class Coriobacteriia; order Coriobacteriales; family Coriobacteriaceae; genus Collinsella. The sequence goes on along the minus strand of CAUDDU010000023.1, from coordinate 7,225 downwards.
GGTCAATATATGGGTCCTCGCCAACGACAGGGGCGCGGTCGCTCTAAGACGCATGCCCTTCCCATGATCTTGCTCTCGTTTTTGGGCTTTCTGCTTATCGCGGGCGTAGCGTTTGGCATCGGCATGATCGGCAACGTCAACCGCTGGCTGTCCGATCTGCCCGACTACACCGATGCCAACGCGTATCTGGTGAGCGAGCCCACCGACATCGTCGACTGCAACGGCAATACCATTGCGAGTTTCTACACGCAAAACCGCAAGTCCATCACCAAGGACCAAGTGTCCCCGTACGTGCTGCAGGGCACCGTCGACGTTGAGGACGAGCGCTTCTACGAGCATGGCGGCATCGACCTCTGGGGCATTGCACGCGCATCGGTGGCAACCCTCACCGGCGGCCACGAGGGCGCATCGACCATCACCCAGCAGCTGGTTCGCAACACCATCTTGCAGGAGGAACAATTCGACTCGACCATCGAGCGTAAGGTGCGCGAGGCCTATATCGCCATCAAGATGGAGGATATGTACTCCAAAGACGAGATCCTCATGATGTACCTCAACACCATCTACTACGGCCATGGAGCATATGGCATCGAGGCCGCCGCCGAGACCTATCTGTACAAAACCGCCGCCGACCTCACCCTGAGCGAGGCCGCGCTGCTCATCGGCCTTCCCAACTCGCCCTCGCAGTACGACCCCACGGTTAATCCCGACTTGGCGCTGTCCCGCCGCAATAAGGTTCTGGACAACATGCTGCGTCTGGGCCACATCACGCAGGAAGAGCACGATGCCGCACAGGCTGAGCCCATCACGCTTAACGTGACCGAGATTTCGGGCAGTGGCGTCGATGTGTACTCTCAGCCCTACTTTGTCTCCTACGTTAAGCAGTTGCTTGAGCAGGAGTTCTCCACTGACGTGCTCTTTAAGGGCGGTCTGACCGTCAAGACCACCATCGACCCCACCATGCAGCAGGTGGCCGAGGAGGCTGTGCGCTCGCAGCTCGACACGCTTTCGCTCGACGGCCTGGACATGGGCATGGTCGTCGTTGACCCCAAGACCGGCTACATCAAGTGCATGGTAGGCGGCTACGACTACAACGCCGACGAGAATCACGTGAACCACGCTACGGCAAAGCGCCCCGTGGGCTCCACGTTTAAGGCCTTTACGCTGGCAACTGCCATCCAAAACGGTATGAACCCCAACGTCACCCTCAACTGCAACTCGCCGCTCAAGGCCAAGGGCACCACGACCGAGGTGCAAAACTACGGCAACCAGAGCTATGGCAACATCACGCTTAAGCAGGCGACGGCATACTCCTCCAACACCGGCTACATCCAGGTGGCGGAAGCCGTCGGCAACAGCAAGATCATCTCGCTCGTCAAAAAGCTCGGCATCGATCCCGCCAAGGACAACATCGAGGACGTTCCCGTCATGACGCTCGGCACCGGCTCGATCTCGCCGCTCGAGATGGCCGCCGCCTACGCGACGTTTGCCAACGGCGGCTACTATCGCCAGCCGATCGCCATCACCGAGATTGACTCTCGTACCGGTTCGGTGCTGTACCAGCACACCGACAATCCCTCACAGGTACTTACCGAGGGCGAGGCCGCCGCGGTCACCGATGTTCTGTCCGGCGTCATGAAGGGCGGCGGTACGGGTGCTGCCGGCGCCCTGAGCGTCAACCAGCCCTATGCCGGCAAGACGGGCACCACCGACAACACCACCAACCTGTGGTTCTGCGGCTATACCCCGCAGCTGGCGTGCGCCCTGTGGACCGGCTATTCCGCGGGCGAGATTCCCATCCAAAAATACGGCACAGACCTGCTGGGCGACAGCACCAACCTGCCTGTCTTTAAGCGGTTTATGAACACCGTTCTGACCGGTACCGAGCGCGAGGAGTTTGCGACCGGAACGGCGCCCACCTACAAGAACAACAGCGTCTGGAAGTTCTACGGCACCAACAACGCCAAGAAGACGGAGAACGACGACAAGGACGAGAACGAGGACGAAGAGGAAACTACCACAACGACTACCACGACGACCACGACCACCGAGACCACGGGTGGCGACACCACCGGCGGCACCGGTACGACCGGTGGCTCGACGGGCGGCTCAACTGGTGGTTCGACCGGCGGCGATGGCGGCACGCCTACGCCTACGCCTACGCCTACGCCTACGCCCACTCCCGACCCCTCGCCCACGCCTGACGATACGGTCGGCTAGAAATCATCCGGCCATAAGCAACAAGGCCCCCGAGCAGCTTATTAAACTGCTCGGGGGCCTTTTAGTTTAAAGCGACCTGGTGGGCGGTCTTTATACCGGCAAACAAAAAAGGGGGTACCGACCAACGTCGATACCCCTTACAAGCCACTATGTCACGCACACAGTGCCGAGCGCACGACCCGCACGCCTACTTGCGAGAATTGCTCAGCTTATTGATCAGCGCCTCAAGACGCTCGCCGTCCTCGGCCGTCTGGGCAATAACCAAAATCGTATCGTTGCCGGCAAGCGAGCCAAGCACATCGGGCAGCTCTGCCGCATCAACGGCGGCGGCGATGCCGGAAGCCGTGCCAGGCTGAGCCTTGATCATAACCAGATTATCGGTGCGCAGAACGCCCGTTACGAGCTCGGAAACCATACGCTGCAGGTGCAGGTCCTCTGCCAGAACATAGATGCCCTCAGGGAGCTTACGCAGCCCCATATCGGCAATATCGCGAGAGACAGTCGCCTGCGTGCAATCAAAGCCCATAGCGCGGAGGTCATCGACCAGCACGCGCTGCGTGCGGACGTCCTTATTGCGCACAATATCTCTAATGGCATCCTGGCGCCCATTGCGTTTTTTAGCCATACAAACCCTCTCTCCAAAAGATGGCGGAGACAATCAATCAGTGATTGAATAGTTTAACGCTATTTGAAGGCTTTTGTGTATAAGAACGCATTTCGAAACAATTCTATGCAAATTTGTTTCGAGATGAGCCGTTTAGGCGGTTTTTGCGCCCGTCCGGTTAAGAAAAGCTGCCAGATGCGTACACATCACGCAGCGCGCGGGCTTGGCGCTGGCGATCGGCCCAAACAACAGACCGAGCCCCCGATGGTTATCCTTGAGCGCGGCGACCATCTGACGGGTTCGAGGCGCCTCGAGCATATCACGCATACGGGCGGAACGCTCGATTGACGACACCCCATGCGGGCTCAGACACAAATTCTCGATGCAGGCGACCAGTCCGGCAAAGTAGAACTTTTGGGTTGCCAGCTTGAGCCGACCACCGCTATCTGCTTCCGAGAGTGAGTCCGTAAGCTCGTCGAGCGCCCGGGTGTCATCGGATACCTTGGCATACATGGTGGGATCAAAGGCATCTGTAAGCTTAGGTGCCGCCGCGTGGAAACAAGCGTCGCCGCATCCGGAGACGCGCTGCGCCCGCGAGAGCGAGCACGCCATAAACCCAACTGTGCGAAACGCCTTGTCGTACAAAAGGCATGCCTCAAACAGCGGACGGCTATACATCACGCCAGAGGCCTGAACGACTAGGCCGCCTAAAATCAACTGGGACAGCCCGGTCACCATCGAAGATTTGCTATCAATGGAAATATGAGCAGCATCCAAGACGCGCGAATGGCGCTCTCGATGTGCATCATAGCGGTCGAGCGACACCGTGGGGAGCACTATGTCTGCCGTAGTATCGCACGCGATATCGACCATCTTGGAAAGGGACTGCGGAGCAAACCACTCATCGGCGTTCATGGCGATGATTTGAGAGCCGCGCGAGGCAGCAAAACCGGCACGAAGACAAGCGCCGCGCTTCGCGTCCTCGACGTCAATCAAATCAATATGGATGTCCCTGTCGGCAGCAACTTGAAGCGAATGGCGCACACCGGGCGCAGCATCGCGGCAGACAACGACAATCTGCAAATCGTAGAGGTCTTGGTTCTGGATACTCTCGAGCGCACGCATCGCATAGCTGGGCGAACCTTCTACCACAAGGATCACCGAAAGTCGCGGATGCGAGCCACGTCGAACCAAGTTATCCGTCCTCTCGACAGCAGTGAATCAAACTGTCGTTCATGGTACACCCCGGCAATAAAAGCAATGAGACACCGGTTGTATTGCACGCCAAGAACAGATGTTGCACACGCGCAGCCCACAGATGACAGGTGCCGACGCACGACGCGCCGAGCCCTCCCCTAGTCGAGCACGACAAGCTCGGCGGGATCGTAATCCACGCCCATAAACGTAAGGCCGCAGGCAGGAGCCGTGGGGCCCGCAGCGGTACGGTCGCAAGCATCGATGACCTCGCGCATCCACTCGGGTTCACGGCGATGCATGCCAATCTCGACAAGCGTGCCCACGATCGTGCGGACCATCGAATGCAGAAACGCATTGCCCTCGATGGTAAACGTCAGGATGTCCTCGCCAAACGCAACCTCATGGCCAAACTCGGCACGCATCACGCAGCGGTGCGTGGGCTTGCCCACGGCAGACGCCACCTTGCAAAAGCTCTTGAAGTCCTGCTCGCCCAGCAGCGCGGGACAGGCCGCAGACATCGCCTCAACATCCAATGGGTAGCGATGCCACCACACCGCACCGCGCGAAAGCACAGGGCGCGCGTCGCGATCGGCAATACGGTACGTATACGTACGGGAACGCGCATCAAAGCGTGCAGAAAAGCCTTTACGGGCCCTGTAGACCTCGTTTATGGCGATATCTTTGGGCAGGAGGGCATCCATAGCCCTCAGCCACCTACGGCGCGTAAGGGCGAGCTCAGCGTCCGTTACGGGCACGCTGATATACTGAGCCACGGCATGCACGCCGGCATCGGTACGACCTGCGCACGTCAGATCGATCGGACGGCGAAGCAGCGTCTCGATGGCTCGACGCAACTCACCCGCAACCGTCGTCTGTCCCGGCTGCTCGGCAAATCCGCTATACGACGAGCCATCGTATGCCACGCGGAAAACGAGCGTGGCATCGAGCTCTGGAATCGAATTGAAATCAGACGGCGCGGTCATGGGCGCTCCCAACAAACAGGCAATGGCATTTCGACAAAAAAAGAGGGGTACGCGAACGTACCCCTCGAATATAGCCTATGCAGACGGATTGTCTACTCAGCGGTCTCCTCAGCAGGAGCCTCCTCGGCAGCCTCGACCTTCTTGGGAGCAGCGGCCTTCTTGGGGGCCGGAGCAGCCTTCTTGGCCTTAGGCGTGCAAGGCTCGGTGACGAGCTCCATGATAACGATGGGAGCGTTGTCGCCCTTGCGGTTACCGAGCTTCATGATGCGGGTATAACCGCCGTTGCGATCCTGCCACATACCCTGGGCAGCCTTGTCGAAGATCTCGGCAACGAGCTGCTTATCGCCGAGCTTGGCGATAGCCAGACGACGAGAGTGCAGGTCGCCCTTCTTGGCCCAAGTGATGATCGGATCGACGACCGAACGCAGCGCCTTAGCGCGGGTCTCGGTGGTCTTGATGCGGTCGTTCTCGAAGAGGGCCTTAGCAAGGCTCTTCTTCATGGCCTTGGTGTGGCTCGCATCGGTGCCGAGCTTCAGGCCCTTCTTAACGTTGTGACGCATGGTCTAGTTTCTCCTCAAATATGCGAAGCATTAAGCCTTCAGGCTCAGGCCCATGGACTCAAGCTTGTCCTTCACTTCCTCGATCGACTTAACACCGAAGTTACGGATGTTGAGCAGATCGTTCTCCGAGAACTCAACGAGCTGACGGACCGAGTGAATGCTGGCGCGCTTAAGGCAGTTGTAGGAACGGACGGAAAGGTCCAGATCCTCGATCTGCTTGTCCAGCTCGGCGTTGTCGTTGGTGACCTCGGGAGCGAAGATCGAAGCCTCCTCCTCGACCTCGGGGGTCTCGGCAAGGTTCATAAAGGCGGCCATATGCTGGTTGATGATATTGGCAGCCTGGACCACGGCGTCGCGCGGGGCGATGGAGCCGTTGGTCTCGATCTCGAGGACAAGGCGGTCGTAGTCGGTGTGCTGACCGACACGGCAAGCCTCAACGAGCTTGGCGCAACGGGAAACCGGCGAGTACAGCGAGTCGACGTGGATCACACCGATGGGATCGTTGTCGCGCTTGTTGGCCTCGCCAGAAACATAGCCGCGGCCATAGCCGATGCGCATGCTCATGGTGAGATGGCCACCCTCGGTGAGCGTAGCAATGTGCTGCTCGGGGTTGACCAGCTCAAACTCGGACGGAATAAAGAAGTCCGCACCGGTGACCTCGCAGGGGCCGTCAACCGAAATGGTGGCGGTCGCCTCGTCGGTCGTGCCGAGAGCCCTGAAGACAAGACCCTTGACATTCAGGACGATGTCGGTGACATCCTCGACCATGTTAGGGATGGTCATGAACTCGTGCTGCGCGCCATCGATCTGAATAGCCTCGACGGCGGCACCCTCGAGCGAGGACAGAAGAACGCGACGAAGGGAGTTACCCAGCGTATCGCCGTAGCCACGCTCGAGCGGCTCGACGGAGACACGAGCAGACGTCTCGTTGATCTCTTCGACCTGAACCTGAGGCCTAATGAATTCTGACATGTATTACCTCCAGCCTCAGCAGCCCGGATGGACTACTTAGAGTAGAGCTCGACGATGAGCTGCTCGTTGATATCACCGCTGATCTGCTCACGCGTCGGCAGAGCGAGCACGTTACCAGACAGTTTCTCGATATCGACCTCGAGCCAGCCAGGGACCTCAAAGCGCTCGGAGGAAATCAGAGCCTCCTTGATGGGGAGAAGGTCACGGAACTTCTCGCCGACAGCGACGACGTCGCCGGCCTTGACGCGGTAGGACGGGATGTCCACGCGCTTGCCGTTCACGGTGAAGTGACCGTGACGGACGGACTGACGAGCCTCTTTGCGGGTGCGGGCGAAGCCAAGACGGAAGACGACGTTGTCGAGGCGAGACTCAAGAATGATCATGAGGTTCTCACCGGTGACGCCGTTCATCTTACGGGCCTTGTTGAAGTAGCCGTGGAACTGCTTCTCCAGAACGCCATAGATGAACTTGACCTTCTGCTTCTCGCGCAGCTGCATGCCGTACTCAGATTCCTTGCGACGGCGCTTGGGCTGACGGATAGATTCCTTCTTGCTGCTGTAACCGAGCTCAGCGGGATCGATCCCGAGCTGACGGCAGCGCTTAAGAACAGGAGTCCTGTCGATTGCCATATTGATACGATCCTTTCAGTTACACGCGGCGACGCTTCTTGGGGCGGCAGCCGTTGTGCG
>CAUDDU010000022.1 GCA_958448375.1 uncultured Collinsella sp. | reverse complement strand
AGGACAGGTCCGGTACCAACGCAAAATGGTCGAAGACCGTGCGTCCGCCGCGCCTGGGTGGAGCCGAGCGTGTGGGCGTCTTTGCCACGCGCAGCCCGTTTCGCCCTAATCCCATCGGTCTCACCTGCGTCAAGCTCGATCGTGTCGAGTTCACCGACGATGGCCCCATCATCCATGTGCTGGGGGCCGACCTGCGTGACGGCACGCCCATCTACGACATTAAGCCCTACATCCCGTTTGCGGATTGCCACTCGGATGCGACCGGCGGCTGGATTGAGGATGCTCCGTGGCAAGAGCTCGACGTCGAGTTCCCGCAAGCGCTGCAGGATATGGTCCTTCCCGCAAAGCTCCCCGGCTTGGTCGAGGTCCTTCGCCAAGATCCACGCCGCGCGGGCAGCAAGCACGAGCCAAACCGCGTTTACCACTTGGCCTACGCCGGACTCGACATATCTTTTACGGTCGATGAAACCCAGCTAACCGTAGTCGCCGCCAACGACGCGCAAGACTAACCAGCCATTCGTCCGCACCCGTCAAATTAAGCGCCAAACCCCATGCCAAAATCGCCCGTGCTGGTGGACAATAACGCCTACCAAAACAATCACTTTGCACGGGAGCTCAGCATGAAATACGACTTTAGCTCGCTTATAGACCGCCACGGCATGGACGCCATCGCCGTTGACTCCTGGGGCGAGATCCCCGGTATGGCTCCAAACGCACCCGACGAGGGCTTCGATCGCATTCCCATGTGGGTGGCGGACATGAACTTCGCCACGGTGCCCACGGTCCAGGAACATATCATTCAGCGTGCCCAGCACCCCATGTTTGGCTATTTCAATCCGCGCTCCGAGTATTTCGACCGCATCATCGAATGGCAGAGTCGCCGCAATGGCGTCGAGGGTCTGCGCCCTGAACATATCGGTTACGAAAACGGCGTGCTGGGCGGTGTCGTGTCGACGCTGCGCGCGTATGTCCAGCCGGGCGATGCGGTGCTGGTCCACAGCCCTACCTACATCGGCTTTACCAAGTCCATTGAGGCCGCGGGCTATCGTATTGTCCATAGCCCGCTTAAGCTCGATGATCAGGGCGTGTGGCGCATGGACTTTGAGGACATGGAGCGCAAGCTCGCTCAAAACCACATCCATGCCGCGGTGTTCTGCTCGCCGCACAATCCCTGCGGCCGCGTATGGGAGCGTGACGAGATCGAGCGCGCCATGGACATCTATCGTCAGCACGATTGCGTGGTGATCTCGGACGAGATTTGGTCCGATATCATCCTGCCGGGCCACAAGCATATCCCGACGCAGTCGGTGAGCGAGGATGCCCGCATGCGCACGGTTGCCCTCTACGCGCCCAGCAAGACGTTCAACCTGGCGGGCCTGGTCGGCAGCTACCACATCATCTATAACGAGACGCTGCGCGACCGCGTGTGCGCCGTGTCCAACAAGACCCACTACAACGAGATGAATGTCCTCTCCATGCATGCGCTTATCGGTGCCTACCAGCCGCAGGGCTATGAGTGGGTGGACGAGCTCAATCAGGTGCTTGCCGGCAATATCGAGTACTTCTGCAATTACGTGGACGAGCATTTTGAGGGCGTGTCCTATTCGCGTCCGCAGGGCACGTACATGGTGTTTCTGGACTGCACCGAGTGGTGCCGCGAGCATGGCCGCGATATTCAGTGGCTGCTCGACGAGGGGGCGCGCGTGGGCGTGGGGTATCAGGACGGCCGCCCGTTCCACGGGCCCTGCCACATTCGCGTGAATCTGGCGCTGCCGCTTTCGCGCGTAAGGGAGGCGTGCGACCGCCTGGACCACTACGTTTTTAATGCACGGTAAGTGAGCACTGCATGCGGGGCCTTCTGCCAAGTCGGCTGGAAGGCCCCGCATGGTAAAACGTCTGTAACCATTGGGCACTCGTGTGGTTTTGTTTGCTATTATTTTCTACCATTTCAGTCTGTAAACATGATCGTCTGGAGCTCGATGAAAAGACCCCGTCGCTCGGTTGCCATATCGTTGTTTGTTGCGCTTGCGGTAGCGTGCGCCTTTGTCGTAGCGATAGCTGGCTGCTCCGGGTCGAATGACGGAGCCTCGACGTCTGCATTAGAAGGTCTGGACGCCTCACAAGCCAAAGACGACAACCTTAAGACGCTCAACATCGGCAGCGTCCTCTATCCACCGTTTGTGTATACCGATGAGTACGGCGATATCGTTGGCCTGGATGTCGAGATATTGACCGAGGCTTTGGCCCGCATTGGTTACAAGCCAAAGTACCAGCTGATCGATTGGGAAAAGAAGAAAGAGCTGCTGGCGAGCGGCGAGCTCGATTGCGTCATGGGCAGCTTTAGCATGACGGGTCGCGAAAACGAGTATCGTTGGGCCGGCCCGTACCTTGCGAGCCGCCAGGTGGTCGCGGTCGATCCCCAGAGCGATATCTACACGCTTGCCGATCTTGAGGATAAGGTCGTGGCGGTCCAGTCCACCACCAAGCCCGAGGACATTTTGCTCAATCATACAAATGAAAACGTTCCGCAGATCAAAGAGCTCTACTGCTTTTCGGACCGCTCATACCTGAACCCGGCGCTCGTCGAAGGTCTGGTCGACGCCATCGCCGCGCATGAGTCCTCGCTGCTCACCTACGAAAAAGACTATGGTGTGACGTATCGCATTTTGGATGAGCCGCTGCTAGAGGTTGGTTTGGGCACCGCTTTCGATATCAATGATACGCGCGGCATCGACGTTAAACTCACCCGTGCCTACCGGGAAATGCTTGCCGATGGCACCATGGAACGTCTGGTGTCAAAGTACTTTGATGACCCTTCGCCATTTTTGAATACGGAGGGCTTGTCATGATCGATGCGCCCGACCACGCCGCTCAGGGGCGGGGCAATCGTTCGACAGGGGCATGGCTCCTTGTCGCCCTGCTGGGGATAGCGCTCTCGGTTGTTGCCGGCATGATGAGCTACGGCTACACGACGGCCCAAGCCGAGCAGCGCTTTGCCGACGTTGTCGATTACGTGGCGACGCAGAGCCTTTCCTACGATGCATTCAATAGCGCCTATACGACCAAAAACCTGATTCGCGTTATGGAGATCGCCGGAGAGACAGCGCGCGATATTGAGCGCGACGGTTCGGTGGATAACGCCATGCTGGAGCAATATGCCGACCAGTTCAACGTGAGCGCACTGATCGTGACGGACGCATCGGGCAATTTGGTGTCCGAGTCCTCGACGGATGGCGTGGGCTACGAGTCGCTCGCTACGTATCTCAAGGAAGCACCCGTGCTGGAGGTGGCAGCCCATCCGCTTAAGTCCTATACCGCCCGCAGTACGCTTTCGGATGATTCGGTTGCAGACATTGGTTGCGTGACCCGGCAAGATGGCGAGGGCATCGTTATCGCGGTCAGGCATCAGAGCGCGAAGGCAGTTGCAAGCAATACGCTCAAACTGCAGAGCTTGCTCGGTGGTTATGAGACCATCGACAGTGGCAATATCGTGATCGAAAGCGATGGCAAGGTCGTTGCGACCAATGCCGTTGAACCCACCATATTGGGCGTATTCAATCTGCCTGCAACGGATGTCTTTATTGTCGACGGTATTAAGGATCGATGCCTGCCCGGCAAAGTCCGACTGGTCAACGCCAGCGGCGAGTGGTATTTGGGCACATTTGGAAAAGCGCGCGGGTTCTACGTGTACACCTATGCCTCGGCGCGGCGCTACTTTGAGGTCGTCGCGGCTGTTGCTGCCGGCGTGCTGGTGCTCTACAGCGGTGTTATAGCCGTTGTTGTGATGGTGCGTCGCCGCGCTGATCGTCGACGTTTGACGGACTTGCTGCAGCAGGAGCGCGACTATGGCGACAAGCTGGCAAAGGCAGCGCGTGAGGCCTCGTCTGCCAACTCGGCAAAGACGGAGTTTTTGCGTCGCATGAGCCACGATCTGCGCACGCCCATCAACGGCATTCGCGGCATGGTCGAGGTCGGCGATGCCAATGCGGACGATCTGCAAAAGCAGACCGAGTGCCGCTCAAAGATCTGGACGGCATCGGGACTGCTGCTCGACCTTGCCAACGAGGCCCTGGATATGAGTCGCCTGGAGAGCGGGCAGGTCGATCTGGAGCTTGTTCCCACAAACTTGGTGACCCTCAACCACGAGGTGCGCGATATTCTGGAGCGCCAGGCCGAGGAGCGTCTGGTGACAATTATCTGCGACCAGCAGACGCTTAATCATCCCTATGCGCGGGTGAGCGTGACGCACCTCAAGCGCTTGTTGCTCAATATTGCCGGCAATGCCGTCAAGTACAACCGCCAAGGCGGCTATGTTCGCCTGGTGTGCCGCGAGGTGGAGCCAGCGGATGGCGTCCCCGTCTATGAATACACGATCGCCGACAACGGTATTGGCATGAGCGAGGAGTTCCAACAGCGCCTCTACGAGCCGTTTTGCCGTGAGGGGCAACAGGTGGAAGACACTTCATCGGGAACTGGCCTGGGGGCGCCTATTGCCAAACAGTTGGTCGAGCTTATGGGCGGAACCATGAGTTTTACGAGCGTCTTGGGGCAGGGGACGACGTTTACCATCCGCCTGCCGTTCGAGAAATGCAAGCGCTCCGAGATTCCTCAGGCTGTGCGCGTGGACGCGGGAGACGGCGATGCACTCCAGGGCTTGCGCGTTTTGCTCGTAGAGGATAACGATCTGAATGCCGAGATCGCGCAGTTTACGCTCAGCCGTGCCGGTGCCGTCGTGACGCATGCTAAGGATGGCGAGTCTGCCGTTGAGGCGTTTGCCGCGAGCGCGCCGCACGAGTACGACGTGGTGTTGATGGACATCATGATGCCGGGCATCGATGGCCTTGAGGCCACGCGTCGGATTCGAGCACTCGATCGTGAGGATGCTGCGACCACGCCGATTATCGCCGTGAGCGCCAACGCCTTTGCCGACGATCGCAGGCTTTCGCGCGAGGCGGGCATGAACGCGCACCTGAGTAAACCCGTGAGTTCGCAGGAGCTCGTTGAGGCGCTTGCGCACATAGCTGCCGACGTTTCATAAGCATATGGCCCGGTTCCAAGGTGGGTTGGAATCGGGCCATATTGCTATTGATGAGATCTGCTGAGGGGGCTTACTTTTCCTGAATCTGCTTACCGCAAAGATGTTCAATCGTAATCTCGTAGAGCTGGACGCCCTTAATGTCCTTGGCGATTTCCTCTTCGACTTCCTCGGCGGAAGGGTAGTACTTAAGGGCGAGCTGGCGGACTTTGTCTTCGATAAACGCGGGAGTGTCGTTCGCCAGGCGACAGCGGCCAAAGACCACGGTACTCATAACGTAGGGAGCCCAGTCACCGTCCTTGTGCCACTCGTTGCCGTAAACGGTAAAGCAGACCTTGTCATCGCGCTTGAGTGCGTCGACCTTGTGGCCGGCTTTGGCGCCATGGAAATAAATCTTGTCGTGCTCGGCGTCAAAGAAGTAGTTGACGGGAATGGCGTACGGGTAGCCATCGTCGCCGTTGACGGCAAAGACGCCGCGCTTGCAGGTAGCGAGCAGTTCGCGCGCTTCCTCGTCAGTGATGGCGCGTTTCTTTCGACGTAAGGGCCTAAACATCGTTGGCTTCCTTTCTGGTCGTGCGTGGTGGTTGAGCACAAACTATAGCGAAACGGATCCGTTTTTCTTGATGCGGGCGAGTATGTTTTTGAGCTTGTTAAAGTCGAGCGGTTTGGACAGATGGGCGTTCATGCCGGCGTCGTGTGCCGCCTTGGCGTCCTCGGCAAAGGCATTGGCGGTGAGCGCGATGATGGGGATATCGGCTGCATCGACCTTCTCGCTCAGGCGAATCGCGCGGGTTGCCTCGTAACCGTCCATGACCGGCATCATAATGTCCATCAGGATCGCATCGAAGCTGCCGGCGGGATGAGACAGGTACAGATCGACGACTTCGTTGCCGTTGACGGCGCGGGTGACCACGACGCCCTCGGATTCTAGCAGCGTCTGGGCAATCTCGGCATTCAATTCGTTGTCTTCGGCGAGCAGCACGTTCATGTCGGCGAGCGAGCAGTCGAGCGCCCTCTCGACCGTATTCGCCCGCGCCCGGGGGTTCTTGTCGATATCGAGCGGAATTTCCACGTAGAACGTGGTGCCCACATGGAGTTCGCTGGTGACTTCGATGGTGCCGCCCATCAGTTCAATAAGCGACTTGACGATTGGCATGCCCATGCCGGTTCCTTGGAACTTGCTGCGCGCATCGTCACCTTCTTGGGCAAACGGCTCATAGATATGCTTTAAAAACTCGGGAGCCATGCCAATGCCGGTATCCGAAACGCTAAAGCAAAAGAGCGCGCGCCCGTTATCGAGTGGCTTGGTCTGTGAACTAAAGGTGACGGAGCCGCCGTGCTTGTTGTACTTAATGCTGTTGTCTAACAGGTTGATCATGACCTGTCGGATATGGGTGGGACTGCCGATTACGTATGGCCCCGTGGCGTACGGCAGACTATTGTCCTGCATTGTGATGCCGTTACTGGACGCGCGGAGCTTGCACAGCACCAGCGTATCGTCACAAAGCTCTTTGAGGTTAAAAGGCGCATGTTCCAGTGTTAGCTTGCGGTCTTCGATTTTTCCCATCTCGAGGATGTCGTTGATCAGCGAGAGCAGGTGATTGGCGGCAACGCGCGCCTTGGCACGGCTCTCGCGGGCGACTTGCATATCGCCTTCCTTCAATTCTTCAATTTCGATAAGGCCCAGGATACCGTTGAGTGGCGTTCGGATGTCGTGGCTCATGCGCGTGAGGAATGCCGTCTTAGCGGCGTTGGCAGCATCGGCTTTTTTGCGCTCGGTTCGAGCGCGCACGAGCGCCCAGATGAGCAGGACGATGCCGACCGACAACATACCGATGAGGGTAGCTGCAATGGCGGTGCGGTTGCGATAAAGGAATTGAAGCGTGTTGGATTCCTGGGCCGTGTACGACGTGGAGGAGAAATTGCTTGCGGAGAGCGATTCTCCGGCATTGATGATGCCCTTGTTGATGATTCCCAACAGCTCGGGTTTTCCGCGCGAAATCCAGCACGAGAGCTCACAGGTGTCAGGGAGCTCGGTCGTCTCGCAGTCCTCGAGATCGTAACGGTCACCGATGGTTTTTACGCGTGAACTGGGAGCGACGATGCAGTGCGCCGTTCCCTTCCTGAGGGCGTCGAACGCTTCATCGTCGGATTGGTATTCGGTTACGGTTGCTGTGGGGAACAGACTTTCAAGTGCATTTTTGTTGACAAACGACGATTTGGTACAGGCGATGTTCTGAAGGTCTTTGTTCAGGTTGCTGCTGGTGTGGATGGCGGTGAGGGATATGGTCCCCAACGATATCGACTGCACAACGCCTGTTTGCTCGGCAAACCAGTAATCTCGGTATACCGGCAGCGCAACGTCTATGCTTTCCTTTGACAGGGCCTTTGACATCATCTTGTAGCTATCAAAGGCGACAGTTTTGACCGTAATGCCAAATTTATCGTGTAGCGTCGTCGCAAGCGATGCGAGCGAGCCTTCTATTTCGCCGTCTTCGTCCTCGTTGCAGTAGGGGAGTTTGCCCGTAATGTAGCCGAGCGTGATGGTGTTGTCATTTGCTTTGAGCCAGGAACGTTCGGGGCTGTTGAGCGATGATGAACCGCTGTTTTGGGCCGAGTAGTTAGATTTGACTTCGTCGATATAGCGTGGGTTGACGCGGGCGATTGCCGACATGGCGGCATTGATGTCGTCCATCAGGTCGGGGCGGCTTTTGGGGACGGCAAAATAGTAGTCGCTCGAACCAATGTAGAACATGGGGGAGGCGCTGGGCGACGAGGTCGTGTCGTTCATGATGATGGCATCGACCTCGTTGTTTGCGAGTGCGTCAAAGAGAACGGAGTTTCCGTCATACTCCCTGTATGTGCAGGCGATTCCTTCGTTGGCGAGCCACTGCTGGCCAACGAAGGTTTGCATAACGCCGGGGTTACAGCCGATGGTAAGGCCTTGGAGCGCTTGGGGGTCACCCTTGGCCAGATCGTCGCGCTCGGGCTTGGCGTAGATGTAGTAGCGCTCAGTGCCCTCGGGGTTCGAGGAAAAGAGCAGCTTTTGGGCGCGTTCCTCGGAGTAGGAGATGTTGGGCAGGAGGTCGATCTCGCCCGCCTCGAGCATGTCCATAAGCTCGGTGAAGGTGCCGGAGACGTATTCGTACCGCCAGCCGGGCGTGTAGTACGACAGGGTCTGGAGGTACTCGTAACCCCAACCCGAGAGACGCTCGCCGGGGGTGCCGTCCTGGAAGCCCTCGTTGTTGACGAGCCAACCAACGCGGACCGTTTTGACCTGCTGATCGGTATTGGCGGCATAGGCGGGGGCGGGCATGATGGTGCTCAGTACGGCGAGCACGGCAAGCGCGACGGCCAAGGTGCGATATATAACTGAACGAAGGACAGCGGAAGCTCTCACATGCAATCCTAACGAATCGAGACATTACCGCATAAGGATACCAGCTCAGCCTGCCCAGTCGGCAGCTGCACCGCTAAACGGTCCCGCCCGGCAGTCATTGGGGACGTTCTTGTTTGACTAGTCATTTAAGAACGTCCCCAACGACTAGTTTCGTTTGCGGGGGAGGCGTGGGACAATACCGAGCGAACGTGATTGGTTGTCCGTGGAAGGGGTCGCGATGAAAAAGCTCAGGACACTTGCTGACGTACTGCGCCAGGCGGGCTTCGTGCGCATTACGGAGCTGTTCCTCGTCTTCTATCTGCTGTGCTCGACGGCCGTCTGGCTGTCCGAGCCCACGACCCTTACGTTTGGCGATGGCCTGTGGTTTAGCTTTGAGACGGTCTCGACGATCGGCTTTGGCGACATTCCGGCCGAGACACCGGTTGCCCGCGCCATTACCGTCATCCTAAGCGTCATCAGTATCTTCTATATCGCCATGCTTACGGGCGTGGCGGTGAACTACTGCAATACGCTCATCAAGCTGCGCCAAAA
Organism: uncultured Collinsella sp.; assembly: GCA_958448375.1. Classification (GTDB taxonomy): domain Bacteria; phylum Actinomycetota; class Coriobacteriia; order Coriobacteriales; family Coriobacteriaceae; genus Collinsella. The sequence continues at coordinate 731 of CAUDDU010000022.1, read as the reverse complement.
GGACACCATGGCGCGCTTTATGGACGATCTTGAGCATTTGGAGGAGCTCGATCGTGACGAGCTCGCCGACCTGGCGCGCCGCGTGCGCGAATATCGCCGCCGCCAACGCTAGAACGGGCGCCGCGCGTCACGATTGGGGGACTGAATATGAATATCACCGTGTATCTGGGTGCCAGCGTTGGTAACGACCCAGCGTTTCTGCCCGCGCTGCAGGAGCTGGGCAACTGGATTGGCTCCAACGGACACGCGCTGGTATACGGCGGGTCCAAGTCGGGCCTGATGGGTGCGCTCGCCGATAGCGTGCTCGAGGCAGGTGGACATGTGACGGGTGTTGAGCCGAGCTTTTTTATCGAGGCCGAGTTTCAGCATGACGGTATCGACGACCTTATCGTGACGAGCGATATGGCCGAGCGCAAGGCCAAGATGATTGAGCTCGGCGATGCGTTCATCGCCTTTCCCGGTGGGACGGGCACGCTCGAGGAGATTGCCGAGGTCATGTCCGCGGTGTCGTTGGGGCATCTCGATGCGCCGTGCATTTTGTACAACCTGAACGGTTACTACAACGACCTCAAGGCGCTGCTCGGGCACATGATTGATAAGGGGCTTTCGAGCCTGAAGCGCCAGCACGGCATCTACTTTGCCGACGATTTGCGCGAGATTGCCTCGATTATCAACGGATAAGCCTTGAGCCTGCCCCACTATGGCTCCCAATGGTGCCGTTTGCGGCGCAG
>CAUDDU010000021.1 GCA_958448375.1 uncultured Collinsella sp. | reverse complement strand
TGGCGATCTGAACGGCAAGCCGTTCGCGGGCGTCTCTCTCAAGGCTGTGACCGCGATTCAGGCTGACTCGCTCACCAACCCGCTCTACAAGAAGCCGCTGCGTCCGCTGCCCGACCGCAAGGTCGCCGGCAAGAGCCCGCTTTCCGACTGCTTTACCACGCCGTGCCGCACGAGCTGCCCCATCCAACAGGATATTCCCGCCTATCTGGCGGCTGTTGACGAGGGCCGCTACGAGGACGCACTCAACATCATCATCGAGCGCAACGCCCTGCCGTTTATTACCGGCACCATCTGCCCGCATCCCTGCGGTCGTGCCTGCGAGCGTGCGTTCTACGAGCCCGAGGGTGCCCAGATTCGCGCCAGCAAGCTCAAGGCCGCCCGTGAGGCCATGACCGCCGTGCTGCCCAAGCTGCGCGCCCAGGCCATCGCCAACGACGGTGAGCGCAACGTTGCCGTTATCGGCGGCGGCCCGGCCGGCCTGGCGACGGCGTTCTTCCTGACGCGCGCCGGCGTGCCCGTCACCATCTTTGAGGCCCGCGATTCGCTCGGTGGCGTGGTCCGTCACGTGATTCCCGAGTTCCGCATCGCGAGCGACGATATCTCCCACGATGCCGAGCTCTGCCTGGCCTTTGGCGCCAAGGTGCAGCTCAACGCTCGCGTTGATTCCATTGACGAGCTCAAGGCCCAGGGCTTTACCGACGTGGTCGTGGCCACCGGTGCCTGGATGCCCGGCTCTGCGGGCCTAGGCGAGGGTGCCGAGCTCGACGTGCTGGAGTTCCTCGAGGCCGCCAAGAAGGGCGAGAAACTCGAGCTGGGCGAGGACGTCGTGGTCATTGGCGCCGGTAACACCGCCATGGACGCGGCCCGCGTGGCCAAGCGTCTGGCTGGCGTGAAGAACGTGCGCCTGGTGTATCGCCGCACCAAGAAGCAGATGCCCGCTGACGAGGAAGAGCTCGATCTTGCTCTTACCGACGGCGTTGAGTTCTGCGAGTTGCTGGCGCCCAAGGCGTTCAACGGCGCCGTGCTGACCTGCGATGTTATGGAGCTTGGCGAGCCGGATGCAAGCGGCCGTCGCAGCCCCGTCGCCACGGGCGAGACCGTCGAGCTTCCCGCCACCACGGTGATCTGCGCCGTGGGCGAGGGCATCGACGCCAGCCTGTACGATGCCGCGGGCGTCGAGCACGACCGTCGCGGCCGCCTTGCCGCCACCTCCACCGGCGTCGAGGGCGTCTGGGCTGCGGGCGACTGCCGTCGCGGTCCTGCCACCGTGGTCGAGGCCATCGCCGATGCCGCCGAGGTTGCCCGTGCCATCGCCGGCGTGGACTTTAACAAGTACGCCGACCAGAATGCTCAGGCCGGCCGCGAGGACACCTGCTACGAGCGCAAGGGGTCGCTGTGCCGCGACAAGCGCAACTGCACCAAGACCCGCTGCCTGGGCTGCGGCTCGGTGTGCGAGGTCTGCTGCGACGTGTGCCCCAACCGCGCCAACGTGGCAATTAAGGTGCCGGGCCTGGCCAAGCATCAGGTCGTCCATGTCGACGGCATGTGCAACGAGTGCGGCAACTGCGCCGTGTTCTGCCCTTACCAGGAGGGTCGTCCCTACAAGGACAAGCTCACCCTGTTCTGGAGCGAGGAGGACATGGAGAACTCCGAGAACGAGGGCTTCCTGGCCGTGGACGAGGACCACTTTAAGGTTCGCGTCGCCGGCACGGTCCGCACCGTCTCGGTCGATGCCGTCAACACCGGTCTTCCCGAGGCCGTCCGCCTGACCATCAGGGCTGTGCGCGACAACTATTCGTACCTTCTTAAGAAATAGGCGAGTCTCTTATGGCCAAATCCATTCAACATAACGTGGCCTACGTTGCCTGCGGAAGTGGTTGTGCCTCCGCAGGCGGCGACGCCCGCTGCAGCGAAGGCTGCATTGGCTGTGGCGCCTGCGTCACGGCCTGCCCCCACGGCGCCATTGCGCTGGTCGATGGCATCGCCCGCGTGGACCGCTCCAAGTGCACGGGCTGTGGCCTGTGCGGCATGGCGTGCCCGCAGCGCGTGATTGCCTTCGTCCCCGGCTACCAGAACATTCTGGTGCGCTGCAACAACACCGATAAGGGTGCCATTGCGCGCAAGGTCTGCGACACGAGCTGCATCGGTTGCGGTATGTGCGCCAAAAAGTGCCCTGCCGGCGCTATCCGCATCGAGGACAACTGCGCCCATATCGACGGTGCGGATTGCCTGTCGTGCGGCATGTGCGCCGTCGTCTGCCCGCATGGCGCCATCCACGACCGCACCGGCATCGCCGCTGGCGTGTAGAAGGGAATCACCATGGCACAGGAATTCACTTTTACCGTTAACGGTGTCGAGCGCACAACGACGGAGAATAAACCGCTGCTGCGCTACCTGCGCGACGACCTGCACATTCACTCCGCCAAGGATGGCTGCTCCGAGGGCGCCTGCGGTACCTGCACCATCCATGTGGACGGTGCGGCTGTGAAGGCGTGCGTTCTGACCACTGCTCTTGCCGCCGGTCGCAACATCGTGACTGTTGAGGGCCTGCCCCAGGACGTGCGCGAGGCCTTTGTGTACGCCTTTGGCGCCGTGGGCGCCGTGCAGTGCGGTTTTTGCATCCCCGGCATGGTCATGGCGGGTGCAGCGCTCATCGCCGAGGACCCCGAGCCCACCGAGGAGCAGATCAAGTACGCCATTCGCGGTAACGTCTGCCGCGGCACCGGCTACAAAAAGATTATCGAGGGTATCTCGCTGGCCGCTGCGGTGCTCCGCGGCGAAAAGCAGATCGACGAGGATCTGGAGCGCGGCGATGACTACGGCGTGGGCAAGCGCGCCTTCCGTATCGACGTGCGCAAGAAGGTGCTCGGCGAGGGCAAGTATCCCGACGACATCGACGAGCTCGATCAGCCGGGCCTGACCTATGCCAGCGCCGTGCGCTCCAAGTATCCGCGCGCCCGTGTGCTCTCCATCGACACCTCCAAAGCCGAGGCCCTGCCCGGCGTGGTGGGCATCCTGCGCGCCGAGGACGTGCCGGTCAACCAGGTCGGCCACCTTATCCAGGACTGGGACGTCATGATCGCGGCGGGCGATATCACCCGCTGCGTGGGCGATGCCATCGTGCTGGTGGTCGCCGAGGACGAGGCGACGCTCGAGAAGGCCAAGAAGCTCGTAAAGATCGATTACGAGCCGCTGGAGCCCGTGCGTAACATTGTCGAGGCCAGGGCTGCCGACGCCCCGCGCCTGCACGACAGCTTCTTTGCCTTTGGCAACACAGTGGAGCTCAAGGACAACGTGTGTCAGAGCCGTCACGTGACGCGCGGCGACGCCGCCAAGGCGCTGACGGAGAGCGCGTTTACCGTGACGCAGCGCTTTACCACGCCCTTTACCGAGCATGCCTTCTTGGAGCCCGAGTGCGCCGTGGCATTTCCGTACAAGAACGGCGTCAAGGTGCAGTCGACCGACCAGGGTGCCTACGACACGCGCAAAGAGTGTGCCCACATGTTTGGCTGGGACAACGAGCCCGAGCGCGTGGTCGTCGAGACCATGCTCGTGGGCGGCGGCTTTGGCGGTAAGGAGGACGTTTCGATCCAGCACCTGGCCGCGCTCGCCGCATATAAGTTCCAGCGTCCTGTGAAATGCAAGCTCACGCGCGCCGAGTCGCTTGCATTCCATCCCAAGCGCCACGCCATGGACGGTACCTTTACACTGGGTTGCGACGTCGAGGGCAACTTTACCGGTCTGGATTGCGAGATCAATTTTGATACCGGCGCCTACGCGTCGCTGTGCGGCCCGGTGCTCGAGCGCGCCTGCACGCATGCCGTCGGCCCCTACAAGTACCAGAACACCGACATTCGCGGTTTTGGCTACTACACCAACAACCCGCCCGCCGGTGCGTACCGAGGCTTTGGCGTTTGCCAGTCCGAGTTTGCGCTCGAGAGCCTGATCGACCTGCTGGCCGAGAAGGTCGGCCTGGATCCGTGGGAGATTCGTTACAGAAACGCCATCGAGCCGGGTGAGGTTCTGCCCAACGGCCAGATTGCCGACTGCTCCACGGCGCTTAAGGAGACGCTGCTCGAGGTCAAGGATGCCTACTATGCGCATCCCGGCCACGCCGGCATTGCCTGCGCTATGAAGAACGCTGGCGTGGGCGTTGGCCTGCCCGACGCCGGCCGCTGCAAGATTCGCGTCGAGGATGGCCGCGCCGTGGTCTACGCCGCTACGTCCGACATCGGCCAGGGCTGCAACACGGTCTTTTTGCAGGACGTTGCCGAGGCCTGCGGTCTGCCGCTGAGCTGCATTGCCAATGGCGAGTGCTCCACCGAGAACGCTCCCGACTCCGGCACCACGTCTGGCTCGCGTCAGACGGTCGTGACTGGCGAGGCCGTGCGCGGCGCCGCCTTCCTGCTGCGCGACGCCATGCTTGACATCGAGGCCGGCAAGCCCGCGCCCGATGCTCCCGTGAGTGCGCATGGTGATGGCGTCAAGATCGAGTACGACGACGGTCGCGCCTATCAGCTGCGCACGCAGGAACTCGTCGCCGGCCAGGGTATGTATCCTCAAGATCCCGCGGCTGCTATCAAGGCACTCGAGGGATGCGAGTTTGGCTACGTGTACCTGGAGCCGACCGACAAGCTGGGTGCGGATGTTCCCAACCCCAAGAGTCACATCTGCTACGGCTTTGCCACGCATGTGGTCATTTTGGACGACGACGGCCGCGTGAGCGAGGTCTATGCCGCGCACGATTCCGGCAAGGTGGTCAATCCCATCTCCATCCAGGGTCAGATCGAAGGCGGCGTGCTCATGGGTATGGGCTATGCGCTTACCGAGGATTGGCCGCTCAAGGACTGCGTGCCCCAGGCGAGGTACGGCACGCTCGGGCTGTTCCGCGCGCCCGAGATTCCGGATATCCACGCCATCTACGTGGAGAAGGACGAACTGTTGCCCGTGGCATACGGCGGCAAGGGCATCGGCGAGATCGCAACGATCCCCACGGCGCCCGCCGTGCAGAACGCCTATCGCGCGTTTGACGGCAAGCTGCGTCCGGATCTGCCCATGGCGGATACGCCGTACAGCCGCGCCCGTCACCGCGGGTAGGGTAGGGCGCGGACAGTCATTGCTGATGGGCTGTTCGCGCTGAGCATCAACTACATACGCTGCGCCTTTGGCCCCAGCTCCATCGAGAGCCGGGGCCTTTTGTTTGGAGCGCCTCCGCATGCGGAAGCTGTGTCCCGGAATCATGCCTCAGAATGGGATGTGTTTTCCGCTGGCCGGCCGTTTGGAAAGTGCATCCCAGTTTGAGCGTTTATTCTGGGATGCGGTTTCCGCTGAAGGACTCAACCGGAAAGCACGACCCGTTCCGAGACCTGATTCCGGGACACGCTTTCCGCTAGGCCCGCCATCCGGAAAGCGCATCCCGTTTTGAGTGTCCAGGCTGGGACGCGCTTTCCGTTGGCGTGGCCGTTGGGAAAACGCGGCCCAGATAGGGGGGATGCGATTCGGCGATGCGTGGCCTAGCAGCTCCTACAGGTCCACCTCGTTGAGCCATGTCGGTAGAGCGGTCTGCCGGATGCCTGCCGTCTGCAGCTTTTTGGCGAGCATTCCTGCCGAGCGGACCTCGTTCATGGTAAAGCGCAGCAGAGGGTGGCCGTAGAGCGATAGGTGCGCCTCGCGCTGTCGTTCGGCAACGAGCGCCTCGGCGGTGGTGCGTCCGGCCAGCATGGTCTGGTCGGTATATTTGACAAGCCCGTCGAGCTCGCCCAGCGTGAGTTCCCGTGCCTGGCGCTCCCAGGCAAAGTCCGTTCGTATGGGCTTGGCCGAATCGAAGGGGTCCGTCAGCTCGTATTGAAGCCAGTCGGGCGCAAAGCCCGTCTCGATCATGACGGCTCGGGCGACCGATTCCCCGCCGCTTTCGGCGCGGGCGTCGGCATATTGAAGCGTTGTGAGGGCGGTGCGAATCGCGCGACCATTGCGGGCAGTCGCTCGTTGCTCAACGGCCTCCATCAGCTGTTCCGGCGCAAGGCCGAGCTTTGAGATCGCCGAATCGGCAATGGGCATGCCGTCGGCAAAACCAGTTTGCAGCAGGCAATCTGTGGCCGTTTGGATGGGCGGCGTTACCGATATGCCGGCTCTGCGTATTGCTCCGGCCGGCTTAATCTGGTGTCGCTGAATATGTGCGCCCGGACGAGCCGACGGCTTTGTCGAGCTGCAAACATGCACGACGTTCAGGTGTCGCCACGAGACCTCGAGCCCCAGCAGGCAAGCTGCCGAAAACGAGCAGAACGTCCAATCGGGATGGATGATCGCAAGGGCGCGGATAATCTCGCAATGGCGTTGCGCTCGGTTGAGTTCATCCCAGCGCGTTTTTCGCGCAAACAACCCCGGCATGGGCGAGACAACCGTGCCGCCGGTGCGCCGAAGGAGCGCTTTTCGGATCGCCGTGCTCGGGGGAATCAGACAGCGCCCCTCTTGTTCGGCTTGAGTGAGCAGTTGGTCGATGAGCTGGTCATTGCAATGGGTCATGAGCTACCGCCTCCTTTTGGGTAGCAAAAACGTATCAGCTGGAACTTGCCGCTCAGCTGACCAAAATCTAACCATGCAGGTAGATGACATGCTTTTGACGACATATTTCTTGTTTGAATCGGTGGGCGGTAATCGGCGACCGTGAACGGTAGCTGGATATGAAGTCTTGGTAAGTTTCGGAACGTGTACTTTTTTGAAAAAGAGCATTCTATCTGCTGTTTTGTGTTTCTGGATCGCATATTTGAAGGCATGTGATAAGGGCTGCGGATCGTCGTCTTGTATCTGCGGAAGCTGTGACCCGGAATGAGCGCTCGGAATGGGATGCATTTTCCGGTAGAAGCTTCAGCGGAAAGTGCATCCCAGAATTCAGGCTCAGAACGGGACACGCTTTCCGGATGGCATGCTTAGCGGAAACTACGGCCCAGTTTTTGGTTCCAGAACGGGATACATTTTCCGGAACGGTCCACGTGCGGCGGTGTATCGCCCTTTTTCGTGCGCCGCTTGTCGAATTGCGTTATAGCTAGCTATATTATAGGAAGGTATAATATAGCTAGCTATAACGCAAAGGAAGGATGGCCCTATGTTTATCGGAAGAACGGCGGAAATGTCCGAGCTCAATCGACTGTATGGCACGGGCTCCTTTGAGATGCCTGTGATTTACGGCCGCCGTCGCGTGGGCAAAACGCGTCTCATCACAGAATTCATCCAAGGCAAGAAGGCTATTTACTTTCAAGCTCGTCGTACCAATGCGGAGGCAAACCTGCACGGCTTTAGCCAGGCGATACTTGCAGGCTCGGTTGGTGCTGCAGGCGTGTCGTTTCGTAGTTTTGACGAAGCGTTCGATGCATTGGCCACCATGGCTCGCACGGAACGTTTGGTTGTCGTGATTGACGAGTATCCCTATCTCGCCCAATCGAATCCCGAAATCAGCTCGTTGCTGCAAGACAAGATCGATCACCTGTACAAAGAGACCAAGCTCATGCTTATCCTGTGCGGGTCGTCGCTTTCGTTTATGGAAGAGCAGGTGCTGGGCTACGAGAGTCCGCTATACGGTAGGCGTACGGCCCAGTTTAAGATCATGCCGCTCGATTTTACGACGACCCTCGGCCTGTGGCAGGGCATGAGTCGCGAAGACGCTGCGGTTTGCTATGGCATGACGGGCGGCATTCCTGCATATATCGAGAAAGTCGATCCTGCCGCGCCGCTCAAGGACAACATCAAACGTCTTTTTCTTACTCCTACGGGCTATCTCTTTGAGGAGCCGAGTAACCTGCTATTGCAAGAGTGCCGCAATCCCGAGCAATATGATGCGATCGTGCAAGCAATTGCTCAGGGGCGCTCGAAGATCTCGGAGATTGCGAGCTCTACGGGAATCCCTGCGAGCAACGTAAAGAGCTATGTGGATAAGCTGGCGTCGCTCGGGATTGTCGAGCGCGAGCTGCCCCTAAACGAGACGAGCAATAAGCGAGCCGTGTATCTGCTGAGCGATCAGATGTTTAGGTTCTGGTACAAGTTTGTGCCGCAGAACATTGGGCTGATTCAAAACGATATGGCCGAGATGGCGTATGAGCGCATTGAGCCGCACGTATCGGATTACATGGGTACGATCTTTGAGATTATATGCAGACAATACGTGTACGAACTCGCGCGCGCGGGCCAGCTCGATGTGGTTCCGGCGAGTGTCGGGCGCTGGTGGGGGACGGACAATCGCACGCATACGCAGGAAGAAATCGACTTGATTGTTGACGATGGCGAGGGCGCTGCGCTGTTTGCGGAGTGCAAATGGCGCAATGAACCGGCGGGCGAAGACGTGCTGCAAAAGCTCGTGCACCGAAGCGAGCTCTTTAGACGGCAACGAAAAAGCTATGCACTTTTCTCAAAAAGCGGCTTTACGCAGGGATGTCGGGATGCCGCGGAGAGTAGGGGAGACGTCAAGCTGATCTCGTTTGCCGAGATGTGTGAGCGGAGATAACCAAGCGCGCTCTGATGTGATGCTCGGAATGGGACGCGCTTTCCCTTTGGCGGCCTTTGGCGGAAACTACGTCCCGGATTCCCGCTTCAGGATGGGATGCCGTTTCCGATAGAGGCATGGGGCGGAAAGTGCGTCCCAGAATCCGGCGCAACGCCGCTGGAGTAGAGGGGCGAGCTCCGGACTTCGTAACCGAAAATCCATTTGTTAAACCTGGCACCCGTGGGTAGAATAAGGTCGACGGCAGCCCAAGGGTGATAGCTGGGCAGCGCCGTTACTTCGATTAAGGGGTCAATGCCTTAGAGGCGTCGACCCCTCTTTTTCTGCTTCGTACGCTGCTTGAGTGCCTCGGTAAGTCCGATAAGCGCCGTGAGGAGCGAGACCAAAGCGGTCAGGAGCTTCACGAAATCAGTCAGATCGGTCATGGGCATCACCTCCCGTCGCATGGAGGGCGCTGCCCGGCACATGGAACTGCCGTCAACAACTGCAATTCTATCAAAGTACTGCTATAAATACGAATATATGTTCGATAATAACAGTGGCGTGATTCTCTCAAAGTGTGGCTTTACGCAAGGATGCCGGAAAGCCGTGCTGTGCGATTTCATGTCCGCACGGGCGCCTATCCTTACGGCAATGTAGCCGCTTATGTAGCAAGCGGCAGTTGACGGAGAAAGGCCCTAACCGTGTCAGCTGAAAAGACGCCGGGTATCTCGGCCATCGATACGACGAACTTTGCGCGCCAGATTGTGCTGGACTTTGAGTTTGCGCCGGTGCCAAAGCAGCGCCAGCGTCGTGGACTGCGCAACGAGATTATCGAGGTCGGCGCCGTCAAACTCGATTACCACGGCAACGTTATGGGCGAGTTCTCGCAGTTTGTGCAGACGGAATTTACCGAAGGCGTTGTGTTCCCCGTCCGCGAGCTTACAGGGATATCGGCTGTGGACACCGCGATGGCCGATCCGCTCTACATGGTGATCAAAAGGCTCAGCGATTGGATCGGTCGCTACTCCGCCCAGATAGTTTGCTGGAGCGGGACGGACCGTCGACAGCTTTTGACTGAGTGCCAGGCAAAACACATCGACCTTTCCGCATTTCCTACGGACTGGGCCGACCTGCAGGCGTTCTACACCTCGATCATGGACGTGGGCAGCCACGGGCGCATCTCTTTGAGTGACGCGGCGACGTGGTTTGGCATCGAGTTCGACGAGTCGACGGGTCACGCCCACAGCGCCTTAGCCGATGCGCGCGTAACCGCCAAGCTGCTCAAGCAGATGATGGAGGGGGACTATCACGTGAGTCCGCGCGCCCAAGAAGTCCGCCAACGGTGGGGGATGGGCGAGCGAGCCCAGACGCGCCTTTCCAGCAAATGCCCCGAGCTGGGTGGCCTGCTGCTGAAGCTGAAGGCGGAGGGGAGGTAGGCAGGGCTCCGGAATGAACTCTGACTCAAGTTATCGGGCC
>CAUDDU010000020.1 GCA_958448375.1 uncultured Collinsella sp. | reverse complement strand
GCGAAGTACAACGTCGACCGTCATGGGCTCGATATCGAAAACCTTGAGCGCCTCGCCGATCTTCTCATCCACATGCGCACGCAGAGCATCGGTTACCGTCGTCTTGCGTCCAGAAACCTTGATATCCATACGTGGCTCCAATCTGCCTCGGGGACTTACTGTACTGGCTATGTACCCATTGCCGTGCATTTAATCACGCGGATTCCCAAAGACCCGAATAACGATTGCTTGATACCGCATACCGAAGTCTCGCACTTTTCTGTGGCAAAGTGCGCTATGGGAGGGAGCCAACAGCTTTGTATTTGGTCCCGAAAATTGGCTTTGACCTGCTTGTTTTATTGGGATGAAAAAGCCGGGCTCCCCCATCGGGGAAGCCCGGCAGTGCGTGTTGAAACCGTGAAGAGGTGTCCTTTCCAACGTATAGGAGACACCACCCCTAGCAATAACTAGCTATTGAGTTTGTTAATGTCGTCGTCGGTGATGGCGCCTTCCTGGCTGGACGATTTGTCCTCGGAGGATGCGGTCTCATTGTTGGAATCGGAGGACTCGCTGCCGGAGGACGTGGTCTCACTGGACTCAGAGTCGCCCGGCTGCACGTTAGCGCCCGAAACCGTCTTAGTGGTGAGGTCGTAGGGCATCCTGCCATACCAGACGCAGTGAACTGCCTCGAGCGTGCCGTCGGCCGTAATACCGTCGAGGGCATCGCTCACGGCACGGCACAGTTCGTCATTGGACGAGAGGCCCGCAACACCAAGCGTCGAGGGCGCCTCGAGCGCACCGGCATAGGAGACCTCGCTCATCAGGCGTGCAAGGTAGCCGCCGGCCGTGGAGTCGCAGATCACATAGTCGACCTCGCCGGACTCGAGCGCCTCAAAGCACTCGTTGATGTTGGAGTAGGTCTTTTGGTTGGCGGTGATGCTCTGCTTAGCAAGCGCCTCCTGCGAGGCCGAGGACGTCTGAACGCCCAGGGTGGACGTGTTAAGGGTATCGGTGGAAACGCTTAGCGACCCACCATCGCTAGTTTTACCGAACACGGAAGTGGCATCGTACAGGCAGGTGCCGAGCGAGCTAATGTCCCCGTCCGTGGAGTTAATCTCGCCGATAAAGATATCGGCCTTTTTGTCGCCGAGCGCGGAATCTGCCGAAGACGCATCGACAAAGGCGACCTTAAGGCCCATGCGGCTTGCGAGAGCGCGGGCGGCGTCAACCGCATACCCCGTGAGCTCGCCATCGGCGTCCTGCATGGCCTGCGGCGCATCGGAAGTATCGAGGGCGACCGTCAGGGTTCCGGGAGTGACCAGGGCATCGTCCGACACCGCCGGCGTGACGGTCTCGTACTCGATCTGGTCGATCGTGGGAGTCGTGAACGTAGACAGCGGGTTGAACGCGCATCCGCTCAGGCCCAAAACGGCAATGACCGCTGCGGTCCCAGCACCCAACCGAGCCGCGTGCATCAAGCTGCCCCTCACCATGTCCACTACCCTGCCTTCTGTGTCGTATACAATCCGTGCGTTGCGCGGAATATCAGGTTGTTCCCACCAGCTGACCTGGTATTTGACCCCACACTTGCGCACCGGGGTGTTTGCTCGGGAGGCCGCAGCCACCTTCACGACTGACCCGCTCGCCCGCGAGGCGGTATTGCCCCAAAGAAAGTAGAACGGACGGTGCGGCTTACATCTAGGACGCGCCATGATCGCGCCGCGCGCACGCGGTCGCTTACGTGGATCCCTTTGACCGCGTCTGTCTTGGACTAGGACGGGCATTTCGTCCGTCCGCAACCACAGCCTGGTAGGAACGAAGCGCATTATAGCTAAGTTCAAGCTAAAGTTTAAGGTTAGGGGCGTCATTCGCATCTCGAGTACAGATTTTGCGGGTCGGAGCGGACCATTCGTGCCCCTATGAAGCCCGGAGCTCCCCTACGGGGAGCTCCGGGGCACCCGTCTCAGGGTGCCGTGTGCAAAAAACGGCAAATATGAGTACTGTTACCAATTTAGTAGCAGCGTATTACCGCCTCACGAGCCCTTTTTGAGTTCCGCACAGCCTGCTTGGCGCCAAGATATTCCACATTCGTTTATTATCTCTTCGCTGAATCCAGATTATCGGCCCAAGTTTCTTTGTTTTTGCTGTCACTAATCTAGTAACAGTACTCATATTTGCCGTTTTTTGCACAGAGCATATAAACAGACCCCCTATAAAGCCATAGTTTTACGCTGGTTTGAGCCCAAAGCACGCTCGGAGCGTATTCAGCAGAGCATCTTGCCTCTTTCGACGAGCCTCTACGCGATTCTGATATCGCTTACCCATACGCTGGTGGATGCGCCATGCGAGTGCTTCCATCGCTTCCATGTCACAGAGCATTTCGTTGTTGACCGTCGCGACCTCGATTCCCATAGTAATCAAGCCCGTGTTGCGCTTTTCATCATGGATACGTCCCCTCCGAGAAGAATGGCCCAGCTCACCGTTGTATTCCAGGTCAAACTGGGCTGCTTCCTGATACGCATCGCAAACTGCATGCGGCATCCCCGAGATTGCCTGCGCGCGGTCATCGAACTCAATCTTGTAGTCGGTCTTAAAGGGACCGCAGGCAAATCCGCCACAGGAAAACCGAAGCGAAAACATGGCGAGCATGATGCATTCCATGGGCGAGCGCAGGTTTTCTGACAGGTAGGGACACAGCCGCCGCAGCTGTTTGGCCACATTCCCCTTGCATGCCGCAAGGTAATCTGCCAGGCGATCGGGCGTCAGCACCGGCTCGACTTCAAAGTAGCCCACGTCTGCCGGTTGGTCCTTGTCCTTTGCAAGTCTATTCGCAACAGGCGAGGTGTAAGGAGGCAGATACTTCCCGTGATCGCTCAGTGAAATCTTGGAACACAGTTCCTGGGCCAGAGCAAACGCCTGGATACAGCCGACCTCGCGCGCAACGGCAACACAAAGGGCCTCGGGAGATAGACTGTACACCCCCGGTTCCACCTCTAGAATCGAGCCGGCAGGCAACCCGGAACACACGGACCAGCCCACGCCAGGCATGCGGCGGCGCTGCGCCGCAGATCCCACCAGCAAGCAAAGATCTTCTTGCACCTCGCCGCTTGCGGCCCCAATCCGCACCAAGTCGGGAAGATAGATGTCCTCGGTCGAAGGCGACGACGTGCGCAGCACACGGCGCTCTTCATCGGGATCGAGGTCCCTCCAGCTGATGTAACCCATTTGTCGGCGCTCGGAGCGCATCATGCGTAGCGCCGAGGCGCCTGTTAGGATTACGGAAGCCGCTAGCTGTTCGCTTGTCGGCTCGTTGCGCCGCTCAATCTTCACTGCCACAAAACCACCCCTACCAAACGCGTGCGATAGCGAGGCCATCAACGGCCGTGGCACCGGCGCGCTTGAGTTCCGCCGAAGCCGCTGCCATCGTCGCACCCGTGGTGATAACGTCGTCGATAAGCAGCAGGCGGCGGCCGTGCACGTCCTCAACCGTCTCGTACATACCTCGGGCACGCTCGCGGCGCTCCTCACGACCGAGTTCGCGCTGGTCGCCATGCCCGTACTTGACGAGAGCATCGAGCAGAGGAACACCCGACAGCTCGCAAAATGGGCGCGCAATAGCCTCCATATGATCAAAACCACGCCGCCGAAACGCTGCCGCCGTCGCAGGCACAAACACCACCGCATCCGCACCGGAAAGCACGCCTCCGTAGCGATCGGGAGCTACGACCTGGGCATGCAGGGCGGTGTCGTAGAGCAGCTCCGCCAGATACGGAGCCAGACGTCGCTCGCCCGCATCCTTGTACGCTTTAATGATACGCGGCAGCGGATGCGCATAGACGGCGCACGCCAGGCAGCGGTCGAGCGCCTCCGCCATTGCCGAAGACGTGCCCTCGACCGAACACTCAGTGCACAGCAAATCCCCAAACGGGGCGCCACATCGGGTGCAGCTATGACGTGGGTCGATGAGCGTGAGCGCGGCCAGGCAGTCTTGGCAAATAAGCGCACCGGCGCGCTCGCAGCCGGTACATCGTGTTGGCGACAATGCCTCGAGCGCCTCGTACGTCGCGCGCTCGGCAAACGGTAGCAATTCGTCCGCAAACGGTAGGGCACCGGCACTCTGCAGACGGCTCAATATGTTCAGATGGCTCTTCAAGACACAACCCTCCCTACGCTCGATCGCAGGGAGGGTTGTTGATTCGGCGCTATGATACCCCGATGCGCTCGGGGCAAGGCAGGTTAAATCCGCTCGCGGGCGTTATTCGCCGGCGGGCGGTTGTGGTGCGGACGAAGACGGGGTCGAGCCTTCGCCGCCGTCCTGGCGCGGCTTGCGGGAGCGACGGCGACGGCGACGCTTTTGACCCTGGTCGGTCGAGCCCTCGCCACCGCGATTCTCACGCGGTTCGCACTCGTCGCGAGCGCCGCCGTGCGAAGCCTTGGCGGCAGCTCCTCCGCCATCGCCGGGGCGACGGCGCGTGACCTTGACTTCGCCATCCGAAACCTGATCGGCCACAGAAGGAACAGAGGGCTTCTGCTGCGTGCCCGAGGAATGGCGACGGCGCGGACGCGGCGCGCGCTCCTCCTCGCCACGCGGCTTGCCGCCCTTGTCGGCAGGCGCGTCGGAGGCCGAGGCGCCCTTGGGAGCGGCACCGGCCTCGCGAGCAGCTGCGGCGCGGAAGGCGTCCTCGCGCTCCTCGCTCGACAGGTGACGGCGACGACGGCGCGTGGGGTTCATGCCACCGCCGCGGTTTTGCTGCTGGGACTGCTGAGCCTCACGCTCGCGGGAAGCGTTCTTGCCCGCGGCCTCGCCATTGTCGACGGACGCCGCGCGCTTGCGGCGGCGACGGCCACCGGCTGCCTCCTCGGCCTCGGGTGCCTCGGCCTTGCCGCGGCCCTTTCCACGGCCACGGGCCTCGCCCTGGCCCTGAGCAGCGCGAGCATCGGATTCGGCATCGCGACGACGGCGCTTGGGCATCGATGTGCCGGCCAGACGATCGGCGCTCGACAGGCCATCGCCCACGTCGACGCCGTTCTCGCGATCGAGTTCCATGAGCGCCAGGCGCATCTCGGGCGACTCGATGCGCTCGAGCACGTCACGCGTCACGCAGTCGGGGCGGCAGTTGCAGCCCTGCTCGGCGGCCTTCTTTTTGCAGCCCTCCGAGCACGTCATATCGGCCAGGTTGACCTTAAAGACTTTGCCGTTCTCCAGGCGCAGCACCAGCTGCTCACGCGGCGTGTCATATTCCTGAATACGCGCTTTGCCGAGCGGCGTATCGATGAGCGTCTTCTTTTTGGGCGCACGGCTCTTAAAGTCCTTGTACGCCTCGAACTCATAGCGCAAACAGCACATCAGGCGGCCGCATACGCCGCTGATCTTGGACGAGTTGAGCGGCAGGTCTTGCTCTTTTGCCATGCGAATCGAGACGGGCTCAAACTGTCCGCCAAAGCGCGTGCAGCAGAGCTCCTGTCCGCATTGGGCATAGCCGCCCACCAGGCGGGTCTCGTCGCGCACGCCAATCTGGCGCATGTCGACGCGAATGTGCAGCGTCGAGGACAGATCCTTGACGAGCTGACGAAAATCGACGCGCTCCTCGGCCGCAAAGTAAAACACGGCCTTCTCGCCGCCAAACAGGTACTCGACGCCGACCGGCTTCATCTCGAGGTCGAGCTCTTTGACCAGACGGCGGAAATCGACCATGGCCTCGTCGCCCTGAATGGCCAGGTCGTCGGCAAGCTGCAGGTCGATGTCGCTCGCCACGCGCAGCACGGGCTTGAGCGGCTGGCCGATCTCGTCTTGCGGCACCTCAAAGGGATCTGCCGTGACCAGGCCGATCTCGGTTCCGCGCTCGGTGGAGCAGATAGCATAATCGGCCTCGAGGATATCCAGATCCTGCGGGTCGAACCACAGGTCGCGCGAGGCGTAGGTAAACTTAACGGGTACGACTAACGGCATTTCAGTGCCTTCCTGATATCGAACAGCATGACCTCGATGGCCAGCTGGGGAGTAACGTTTCTGGCGATGTTGCGCTCGGCAGTTGCGACCGCCTCGAGCGCCCGGGTGGCACCCGCAACATTGGTCGCGGCGGCAAGCCGACCGATCGTGTCGCGCACGTCTTCGTTCACAACGCCTGCCGCCTCATCCTGAAGCGTCAGCAGCACGTCGCGCATGAGCGTCCGCGCGCTCGCCAGCGCTTCCATGATACCCGAACGCTCGCGCGCGTTGAGTTCGCGCTTGTTGCGGTCCTCAAGCTGCTTCAATGCTCCACGCGACAGGTAGTCGGCGTTTTGCTCGAGCACCTTTTCCTGTGTGGACTTGACCTCGGCGAGCGGTGCCTTAACGGCGACGATGAGCGACTTGGCGCGGCTGAGCACATCAGCCTCGTCGGCAGCGATGAGCGAATCGATGGCGCGGACCATCTGGCGGCGAGCATCCTGGCGCTCAGCACTCTTAAGGAACTCGATACCGCGCGTGGGACTGCCCGCCACGGCGACCGCCATGCGACAGCGCGCGAGATCCTGGCCCGTCGCGCGACTCACGGCCTGCGCGGCCACGGCGGGCGACACCAGCCGAAACGGCACGCACTGACAGCGGCTCACGATGGTGGGCAACATCACGTCTGCCGAGGTGCCCAGCAAGATGAACATAACGCCCTCGGGCGGCTCCTCGAGTGTCTTGAGCAGCGCGTTGGCGGTGTTAGCGCGCAGTTGCTCGGCACGATCGATGATGTAGACCTTGGCCTTGGCACGGATGGGCGCCAGCGGCACGTCATCGAGCAGCTCGCGGATCTGGGCAATGAGGTAGCCTGTGGCGCTCTCGGGCGTGTAATAGCGCACGTCAGGATGCGTATGCCGAGCAACGCGTACGCAGCTGTCGCATGCTCCGCAGCCGTCCTGCTCGCACAGGAAGGCCTGGGCGAGCGCCCATGCGGCATCGAGCTTGCCGGCACCGGGAGCGCCCAGAAACAGGTAGGCGTGCGATGCGCGGCCGCTGGCGACGGCGTTGGTCAAAAAATCGCGCACGCGCTCTTGGGTGTCGAGCTTGGCCATCAGGCTTGCCTGAGCGGGTGCCATGTTACTCGGCCTCCTTGGCAAGCGCGGCAGCGACAGCATCTTGCGAAATGTCGAGACCGTACGCGCGAATCTGCTCGACCGTCTTCTCGAAGACTTCCTCGACGGTCGCAGTGGCGTCGATGAGCTTTACGCGGTTTGGCTCCTCGGCAGCAATGGCGCAAAATCCCTCGTAAACGCGCTCTTGGAAGGCCATGCCTTTTGCCTCCATGCGATCTGCCGCGCCACGGGCTGCCATGCGTAGCGCCGCCTGCTCGGGTGTGATGTGGTAGACGAGCGTGAGCGCCGGATGCGTACCGGCGACAGCCAGGTTGTTGGCATCGCGTACCATCTGACGGTCGAGGCCATCGGCAAACGCCTGGTAGCAGGTCGTGGAATCGTAGAAGCGATCGCACAGGACTACCTCGCCGGCCGCGAGGGCGGGAGCTATGACCTCGTGCACCAACTGGGCGCGCGCCGCCTCGTAGAGTAGCAACTCGCAGGTGTCTCCCATCGCCGTATTGGCGGGGTCGAGCAGCAGAGCACGGATCTTTTCGCTGATGGCGGTGCCGCCCGGCTCGCGCAGGCTCACAACCTGGTAGCCAGCGAGTTCGAGCGCGCGGGCAAGCAGACGCGCCTGCGTGGACTTGCCGGCACCATCGACGCCCTCGAGCGTGATAAAGCTATGTTGAGCGGGCTCAAAAGCCATGAGCGCAGCCCCTTCCTACAAGGCGCGTAAATGCAGATATATCAACCAAGCCATGATACCCCAGTGCTCGGCGCGTCCCCAATGGCTAAAGGTGTCTTTCCAAAGTTGCGGTGAAATAGGGACTGATTGAAGCTCTGAGACCGCCAAACAGTCCCTATTTCACCGCAACTTATGATGGGGACTTTTGGACGCTGGGTATAATCGTCGTATTGATTTGAAATGTGGCGAAAGGAGTGGCAATGTCTCGGTATTGCGCCTCGTGCGGCAAACTTCTTGCAGATGATGCCAAGTTCTGCACCTCGTGCGGTGCACCCGTTGAGCAGACAACCGCAAGCAATGGCCAACCCGCGTTTGAGAAGACCGGCTCCCTCGATACGCCGCAAGCTAAGCCGGACGACCCCCTCGCCTATCGCCCCGACCCCGCCGCCGGCCCTGCAGCGGTCGAAACGACGCAGCGCATACCCGTCGCGGACACCCCGCCCCAACAGCAACCGGCGTCTACATACGCGTCTGGTTCACCGCAGGCCCCCGCCGCAAAAAAGAGCGCTACCAGGGCGCTTGTCGCCGTTATCGTTGTGCTGTTGG
Source organism: uncultured Collinsella sp. (assembly GCA_958448375.1). Classification (GTDB taxonomy): domain Bacteria; phylum Actinomycetota; class Coriobacteriia; order Coriobacteriales; family Coriobacteriaceae; genus Collinsella. Next base: position 1,677 of record CAUDDU010000020.1, on the reverse strand, counting down.
CAATCATCATCGCCTTGGTCATCTTTTTTGTGATCAAACCTTTCGACAACGCCGCCACGCAAACGACTGCCGAGATTACTAAGCTGCACCATGATGTTGACGATGATGACCTCAAGCCTCTCGACGACCCCAATAGCCTCTACGATGATGACGACGAGGACGACGAGGACGACGGCGAAGCAACCCTCTCCGAGCAGAACCTCTACCGTCGCCTGAGCGAATACTACGATCTGCTCGAAGATCTCGATAGCCAGGTCCGCGCCTGCGCGCAGGCCTTCAATGGCAGCTATCTGGAAGAAGATCGCACCGCCCGTCAAAATCTCGCCGACGTCGCCGAGCGCACGGAGGACACCATCGAGCAGTATTACGACATCGTCGAGGACCTGGACGTCCCGACGAGCTCCAAGAACTACAGCTCCTGGAAAGACATCGTTGCCCTGTATGACGACCTGGACCACCGCATTGACGCGATCTGCGATGCCTGGGAGATCAGCCTGAAGTACGCAAAGCCCGCGGACCACAAGAATGAGATCGTGGCGCCGCTGTCACGCGACAACGTGGCGGGCACCAATGACAATAAGTACCGTCAGGACTTTGAGGACCGCTATCCCGGCGCCAAGCCCGTCGAGGTGAAGTAATCCCAACAACTGATCAAAACTTGCGGTGAAATAGGGATTGATTAGGCCTTTTGTCAGCAAAAACAGTCCCTATTTCACCGCAACTTAGAAGTGGGGCCGGGCGCGCATTTGCATTTGCGCGCCCGGCCCCACCGTGTCTATATGTGCTCGGTTACTTGTCGGCGGCCGCCTTCTTGGTGGTCGTCTTTTTCGCGGCAGCCTTCTTGGCAGTCGACTTCTTGGCGGTCGAAGTCTTCTTTGCTGCCGTGGTTTTCTTCGCCGTGCTCGCCTTGGTCGCAGTCTTGCGGCCGCGGGCGGGCTTCTTCTCCTTGGTCGGGCAGTCCATGTTGACGCAGATACGCCACGGACCGCGCGCCGTGTTGACCACCACGATGGGGGCGCCGCACTCGGGGCAGGTCTCGCCCGTCGCCTCGAGCTTGCCGCGCGCCGGCAGCGGATAGCTCACGCCGCAGTCATCGTAGTTGGTGCAGCGGATAAAGCGCTTGCCGCTCTTCTCGCTCTTGTGTGCAATCAGATCACCATGGCGTCCGGCCTCGGCGCACACCTTGCACTCGCCCACCTTAAGGTCGGGCTCGTAGTTGGTGGGGCACGTCGGGTTCACGCAGATCTCGAAAGCCTTCTGGCGGAACGGCTGGCACTTAATGCGCGGCGCACCGCATTCGGGGCACACAGCGGCCTCGCCCTCGAGCGGGCTCACCTTGACGCCGCTCGGCACCGGATAGGTCACGTCGCAGTCGGGCCAGCCCATGCAGCCGATAAAGCTGCCGCGGGTCTTGGCGCTCGTCTTCATAACCAAGTCCTTGCCGCACTTGGGGCAGGCGCCCACGCGCGCATCGGCCGTAACGGCGTCGCTGATGGCGTCGCCCAGCTCCTGCGTATGCTTGAGCAGCTCGTCGAGCACACCGGCCAGCAGCGCACGCGAGTGTGTCACGACATGCTCTTCGGTGTCCTCGCCGCGCTCCACGCGGGTCATGTCGCCGTCGAGTTCGCTGGTCATATCGGGACTCGTGATGCGCGGGGCAAACCGCGACAGCGCATC
>CAUDDU010000019.1 GCA_958448375.1 uncultured Collinsella sp. | reverse complement strand
GGAGCTGGGATCGAGCAGGGGCTTAAGGCAAGCACGCCCGATGCCACAGTCCCCGCAAACGTTCGCCAAGCCCATTCCCCAGACAGGCGAAACCCTCCCCGGCACAGGCCGAAGAGGGCTTCGTTGTCATCGTTATCTTTGAGCGCGGGCGCCTCGCGTTACAGCCCGCGAATTCGTACGGCCTCGGGCGGAAACTCCTGCTCGCCGGCATCGGTCTTGATGGTCGCGCGGCCCCAGATGTCCAGGCCCGCAAACACACCGACCGCAAGCGGCAAGCCGTTGGGAGACACCGCCGCAACCTGGCGGCCCAGCAGCGGCACCATGTCGAAGTACTCGCCCAGCACGGGAGCCAGCGGCCCTGCGGCGCCTTGCGGCGTGTTGGCAACAACCGCCCAGGCGTCCACGCGGGCCAGCACGGCGGCGGCCAGCGTCTCGACCAGCGCTTCGTCAGCCACGTCCACACCAAGCTCGCTCAGCGCCGAACGCTCAATATCCACCGTCACGGCACCGAACATGCCCGCAGCACCGGCACCGCCGTTCACGGCAACACGCGCGAGCGACGTCTCAAACGCAGGCGCGCCGCACACAATGTCGCTCGGCCACTGGATACCCACCTTACCGGCAAGGCCCAACCCCGGCGTCGAAGCCGTGCCCACAAGCGCGTCCATCATGCCCATAGCCGCCACAAACGGCAGGCCGTGGAAGGCATGCATGTTCACATCGGGGCGCACGACCAGCGAAAACATCAGCGATGCATCGCCCGCGCTCCACGCGCACCAGCCCGCGGACATGCCCTCGCGGCCCGCGTCGCGCGCCGCGTCGAGCTCGGTGCCAGCGACAACAGCATTCATCTCGATCATCTACATACGCCCCAATTCGCCCACGATATGGCCCACGCGGTCCTCGGGCTCCTTGACCTCGACGCCGTTGTAGCGGAAGAACCGCGCCGGGTCGTGCATCAGGTCCTCGAGCGGCACCAGCACAAAATCGCGTTCGCCGATCAGCGGATGCGGCAGGCGCAGCTTTTTGCCGCCGTGGGTCTCGCCGTCCATCCACAGCAGGTCCAGGTCGATGGTGCGCGGACCGTTGGCCTTGGCCTTTTTGGAGCGGTCGCGCCCCAGCTCGGCCTCGATCTTCATAAGCTCGTCGAGCAGCACCAACGGCGCCAGCTCGGTCTTGATCTCGATGACGGCGTTGGCAAACGCGTCCTGGCGCGTCTCGTAGGCAGGCTCGCTCTCGTAGATCTTGGAGGAGTTGGACACGCAGGTGAGTGGAATCTCGGCGATCATCTCGCGTGCGGCGCGGATGTTGTCGCAGCGATGCCCCAGGTTGGAGCCCACGGCCACAAACGCGCGGCGCGGCTGTGGCTTGGCAACCGCCCAGTAGCCGTTTAGGAACTGCGCAAAACCCGCGGCGTCGTGCACGCGCACGATGTTGGCACCGGCCTGGATGGCGCCCAGGCACACGCCAAACGTAGCGGCATCGCGCTCGGCGGCCTCGGTCACGCCCGAGACGGCGCCCACAAAGCGCTTGCGCGACACGGCGCACATGAGCGGATAGCCCAGTGACGCCATCTTGGCAGTCTCGCGCTGGATGACGATGTCCTCGTTAGCCGACTTACCAAAGCCCGGGCCAGGATCGATGCAGATGCGGTCGCGCGACACGCCGGCATGGATGAGTGTGCGGGCCTGGTCAGACAGAAAGCCCATGACGCGGCGCATAATGGGCGCCGAATCGGGCAGGGTGAAGCGGCGGAGCTGCGAGGTGGGCACGTAGGCTTCCTCGCGGCGGGCGCTGCGGCGCATCATGGCGGCCAGACGGTCATTGGACTCCGATGCGGCCTCGGTGGCTGCGGGCGCGGGCGCGACGGTCTCGGCGGCAGCAGTCTGCTCGGCGGCGGGCGTCTCCTGCTCGCTTGCAGGCTCGGACGTGGGCTCCGGTTCGCCAAACGGCAACGAGGGCTGCACCACGCCGCCCGGAAGCTTGGCCTCCGACTTAGGCTCACCCAGCAACTTGCCGCGACGGCGGCGAGCCGGCTTCTCGGCCTCACGCGCGGCCTCGGCAGCCGCCTCGCGCGCCTTCTCGGCAACAAACGCCGCTGCCGAGGTATCGAGCTGCACCGTTGCGTGCGTGCGGGTGGGCGCGGCGACCTCGCCGGCATGCATCACGATGACGCCGCAGGTGCTCGTCTTAACAAACTCGACCATCTTGGGGTCGGTGAAGCCGGTCACGTCGTTGACGATCGAGGCGCCGCAGCGCACGGCCGCCTTGGCAACCGCCACATGACGCGTGTCGATCGAGACGATGGCGCCCTCCTTGGCCAGCGCGCGCACCACGGGCAGCACGCGGCGAGCCTCCTCGTCGGGGTTGACCGGGGTAAAACCAGGGCGCGTGGACTCGCCGCCCACGTCGATGATGTCGGCGCCGGCGTCGAGCATCGCTAGGCCGTACTCGATGGCGGCATCCGGGTCGAAGTGCTCCCCGCCATCGCTAAACGAATCGGGCGTCACGTTGAGGACGCCCATGATGCGCGGACGGTCAAAGCTGAGCTCGTACTTTCCGCACCGCCATGTCTTGCTGTCGTTCGCCATGAACATCCTCCTAAAATGCCCACGCCGCCGAGCTTGGGGAGCTGGCGGCGGGGTCGCTTTGCACTCAGTCTTTCTATTGTATCCGCGCGCGCGGGCTAGAACGCAAACGCGGCCGCGATGTCGCAAGAAATCAGCAGGTCGGCATTTGCATCCTGATCGGTGGGAGCAAGGTTGCATATGGCCAGCGTATCGCCGGTAAAGTAACGCGTAAGGCCTGCCGCCGGATACACCACGAGCGAGGTCCCGCCCACAATGAGGGCATCGGCCGCGGCGATGGCGGCAACGGCACCGGTCAGCACGTGCTCGTCGAGCGGCTCCTCGTAGAGCACTACATCGGGCTTGATGCGGCCGCCGCACGCGGGGCACGCAGGCACGCCCGCGGCGTCCTCGTGCTCGCGCGAGCAAATCCACTCGGCGCTATAGACCGCGCCACACGACTGGCAAATGTTGCGATGGACCGATCCGTGCAGCTCAAACACGCGCCGTGAGCCGGCCATCTGATGCAGGCCGTCGATATTTTGCGTCACCACGGCATTTAGCTTGCCGGCGCGCTCCAGCTCGGCCAGCTTGGTGTGGCAGCGATTGGGCTTGGCGCCAAGCGCGATCATCTTGGTGCGGTAGAAGTCGAAGAACTCGGCCGGATGCGCCTCGTAAAAGCTATGCGACAGCATGGTCTCGGGCGGATAGGCAAACTGCTGGTGATACAGGCCGTCCACGCTGCGGAAATCGGGGATGCCACTTGCCGTGGAAACACCCGCGCCGCCAAAGAAGACCACGCGCTTGTGGGTGCCGAACAGCTCCGCCAGCGCGGCGGAGGCCTGCTTGGGATCCGTTATTGCCTGCGTCATATGAGTTCTCCGTCCTTGTTGGTCGGGTAGCGTTGGGCGACGTCCCAGCATGCGGCCTTTAAGTCAGCATGCACGGAGCCCACCCCGCCCTTGTTGCGTTAATCTTAAGCCTGCCAACCCCGTCGAAAGGACACCATGCCTCAGACTTACACCTTTGCCTCGTGGAACGTTAACGGCCTGCGCGCCGTGCTCAAAAAGGACCCGAGCTTTATTCAAATCGCGCAGGAACTCGATGTCGATGTCCTGGCGCTGCAAGAAACCAAGTTGCAAGAAGGCCAGGTTGATATTGACCTGCCCGGCTATCACCAAACCTGGAGCTACGCCGAGCGTAAAGGCTATTCGGGCACCGCGGTCTTTAGCCGCCAGGAACCGCAGCGCGTGCTGCACGCCGACGCGCTGCTACCCTACGCCGGCGAGGGCGAGGCGGCCGTACTCGTCGCCCAAGCCGTAACCGAGGGCCGCGTCTGCGCACTCGAGTTCGACAAGTTTTGGTTTGTCGACGTCTATACGCCCAACGCCCAAAATGAGCTCGCGCGCATCGATGTGCGCATGGCCTGGGATGATGCCTATCGCGGCTTTTTGAGCGCGCTTGAGCACGAAACCGGCAAGCCCGTCGTAACCTGCGGCGACTTTAACGTGGCGCACGAAGAGATCGACCTTAAGAACCCCAAGTCCAACCGCGGCAACGCAGGCTTTTCGGACGAAGAGCGCGGCAAGTTTACCGAGCTGCTCAACGCCGGGTTTACCGATACCTGGCGCGCGGCAAACCCCGACGTCGAGGGCGTCTACAGCTGGTGGAGCTACCGCTTTAATGCCCGCAAGAACAACGCAGGCTGGCGCATCGACTACTTCCTGGTAAGCGACGCAATCGCCGACAACGTACGCGACACCGGTATCCGTGGCGACATCTTCGGCAGCGACCACTGCCCTGTCACCCTCACGCTAGAGCTCTAGCCCCCAAATGATCCCCCGGGGACGAAGGAATACAGATCACTTTTGCCTGCGCAAGGGCGCCCGCGTGACCCCGTCCGCCACGAAACCAGCCCATCTACTACGTTTAAGCCACTACCCTCAACCACAGCGAACAACGCAAAAAGAAAACCGCAGGTAGAAAGCCTGCGGTTTTTCATAAAACGCGGTCATGGTCGGGGGTATCAAGCTAAACGTAGTAGATGGGCCAGTTTCGTGGCAAGCGCCGTCAACTGATTTCCTGGGGACATCTGGAGACGGAAGAAAATGGATCAATTTGGCTCTCTAGGGGCCACGATGCCCGTCGTATCAGCCGGCCATTCCAAAACTATGCCGGTTTACGGGGCTGAATCGCGAACCCCCAGCCATGCGCAATTCCGTAATAATAAAACCGCAGGTAAACGGCTTGCTCTATTTTGAAAAAAGCCGGTATGGTCGGCCTGCGCCAATCTAGCCCCGTAAACCGGCATAGTTTTAAAATGGCACTTCGGCAGTATTGATTCCCGCTCCGACGCAGCCAGCCTTACAGCCCGTATTTCACGACGACACGGTTAATGCGGCGACACCAGGGCTTGTACAGGGCGACCAAGAACACGCAGGTCGCGAGGCCGTGTGTGATATCGAACGGCACCGCCGTGGCAAGACGCGCCACGGTACCCGCCCAGGTAAGCGGCTGTACAAAACCAATGATGTCATACGCGTTGATCACGACGCCATAGAGCAGGCCCGACGCAAAGCCGTACGCCAGCAGTGCTGGCATGCGCACGGTGCCGTCGGCGCGGTCGAACGCACCCGCATACGTCAGCGCACCGCCAACGTATCCCACGAGCCCCCAAGCATACATCTGCCACGGCGTCCACATGCCCTGTCCAAAAAAGAAATTGCTGGTCAGCGCCGCCAGCGCGCCAACCATAAAACCATTGCGACGGCCAAGCGTCGCCCCCGCGATAATGGCGATGGCGCTCACCGGTTTAAAGTCGGGAATGGGCCCAAACAGGATGCGCCCCGCCGCCGCCAGCGACGCCAGCACCAGCGTGGGCATAATCTGGCGCAAACCCGGACGAGATGCCTCGTAACCCGCAAAGAACAGCGCAAGCACCAGCGCCACTACAACCAGCATGGCAAGCGCCGCCTGCTCAATGCCCACCAGCAACGCCGCAGCCATCACTGCCGGCACTGCCAACAACAGCGGGACCTCCAGTTTTGCAAGCAAGCGCGAGAAACGACAGTCTGTCATCCCATCACGCCCTATAGAACACGTTGTCGGCAAAGAAGTCGGCCGGGGGCTCCATGCAGGCAATCTCGCCGTCAAACATCATGGCGACGTCGTCGGCTACCTGCTCGGCAAAGTCCAAATCGTGCGTAGCCATGATGACGGTGCCGCCAGCCTTCGCATGGTCACGCAGGGCGCGGGCGATAATGCGGCGGCTGAACAGGTCTAGACCCTTGGTGGGCTCATCGAGCAATAGCAGTTCGGGGCCGATTAGCAGCAGTTTTGCCAATGCAAGCAGTTGACGCTGCCCGCCCGAAAGATCGTACGGATGGCGCCCATCCAGACCCGACAGCCCCAAGCTCGCCGCACGCTCCCGCGCCAAGTTCTCGTCATATCCGCAGGTCGAGGCCCATTCCATCAGCTCGTCGCGCACCGTCTCGGCAACCAGCAGGGCCTTGGGGTTCTGCGGCAGCAGCGCAGCCGAGGCCGCCCCGCGCACCATACGACCACGCTGCAGCTTGGCAGTCTTGGCCAGCACCGAAAGCATCGTCGACTTGCCGCAGCCGTTACCGCCCACAACCGCATGCACCGCGCCAGCCGAAAACGACGCATCGAGCCCGCGCAGCACCCAGCCGGACGCTCGATCGTAGCGAAACCAGCCTTCCGACAGGGTGGTAGCCGACCCGCCGTGCATTTTTTGGAGTATTCTGCTTCCATCCGTGCGCGGGAAGGCTTCCGAGCCGTTCTCGAGCGACGTTTGCGCCACAAATTCGGACGATTTGTCCAATTCCGAACTTTTTTTCGCGCTCGATACGTCCCCGGGCGGCTCCAGAGAGCCCAAATTGTCCTCACGCCTGCTGAATACTCCTTTATTTGCACATCGGATGGCACCCCACCCCAACATGTCATCGGAAAACAGCGATTCTCGGCGTCCCAAAGAAGCCATATCCGCCAGCTCGCGCACGCGACCGTCCTCAATCCGGTACGCACACGTCGCGTATTCGAGCATTGGGCGCGGCTGATGCGTCGCCACAGCAACCGTGCAGCCCAGCTCGCGATTCACACGAAACAGCGCGTGCAGGAAATTCTTCTCCGCAACCGGATCAAGCTGAGACGTGGGCTCGTCGAGCAGCAGCACGCGCGGGCGCAGCGTCAGAACGGCCGCCAACGACAGCAACTGTTTGCGACCGCCCGAAAGCGTGTCAGTATCGCGGTGAAGCCAATCTTCCAGCCCAAAGAAATAGCTGGTCTCAGATACGCGACGGCGCATCTCATCACGCGCTAGCCCCAAGTTTTCCAGGCCAAACGCCATCTCGTGCCACACGGTTTCGCACACGATCTGGTTCTCGGGATCCTGGAACACATAGCCCACGCGCTCCGCCGATGCCCGCACATCCATGTCGGCGACGGGCTCGCCCAGCACGCGCAGTTCGCCAGTGCGCTCGCCCGCCGGAGCGATCTCGGGCTTGAGCAGCGACAGCAGCGTCGACTTACCCGATCCGGTACCGCCAACAAGCAGCGCAAATGCACCTTGGGGAACAGACCAGTCGAGCCCCTCGAGCACCGCAGCCTCAGCCCCGGGGTAGGTAAAGCTCAGACCCCGTACCTCAATCGCAGGCACATCAGAGCCGCACGCCCCGCCCGTTACCGAGCAGCTATCCAACCGGGTCATCAGCCAAACCTCTTCTCGTCAATCGCGTGCAACACACAGGGCAACACCATCCAAGCCGCGTACACAATATAGCCAGGCCACGGCGCCGGCACCGAAAGCTGAGGGTAAAACGAATACTGCGTTGTCGCGGCCCACGCCGCCGCAACCGCAGCGGCGCCAAACAGCGCAAGCCCCACCAGCGCGGCAACGTCGCTGTGCCCCAGTCGATACCGCGCATACGTCGTACGACGCGTCGCGGCACCCCACCCGCGCGAGCGCATCGTGTCCGCGCGCTCCAGCGAATCTTCCATGCCCCAGCCCATCAACACGCTCGATGCCCGTAGGCGCGAACGCACGGGATCGGCCGGCGCGCGACCCGGCACATCAATCGCATCCTGCACCGCCAGTACCGTACGACCGCGGCGCAAAAACTGTGGGATAAGCCGCATGCACATCGAAATCATGAGCGCGATCACCGGTGCGGCGTTACCCAGAAGCGCAAGCACCTTGTCGTAGCCAAGCATCGACGCCGCAGCCTCAAACCACAGTACGCTCGCCACAAACAACCCGCCCATGCACAGGCCGTATACCATACTCTCCAGATACACCGCACGCATGCCAATACGAAACACCTCCGTCGAGCCCGAGGCGCTAAACAGTGGATTGACCAGCGCGATAATCAAAATCACCGGCAGCTGCCAGCGGAGTGCGCCCAGCGTGCGGGCAGCCCCACGCGTCGCAAATCCATACGCCAGCCCGCCCGCAAGTGACAGCGCAATCAGCACCGGCTGCATCGAGAACATGGTGAGCCCCAGCGTCAGCACTATATAGAGTGCCGGCACCGCCGGATGCGACATCGAGAACGCCGCGACGGGCTCGCCGGCAAACTCCTCTCGTATGTTGTCCACGGGCACCCCCGTCCCCTCGCTCAAACGACAGCTCCGCAGCACCGCCAACGCCGCACGCAAGCAGTGCAAACGCCATGCCGGCGGCGCAAGCCTCAACCGCCGCAAACCAATCGTTACGCGCTCATCATATGCCTGCGGTATCATATTGCGCCGTGTATCGTTTCCAAACACACGTCTCTATAACGTAACAGGAGATCACATGGACGCAACCGCAATTATCCTCGCTGCCGGCGAGGGCACCCGCATGAAGTCGAACCACTGCAAGGTTTCGCACAAGATCCTGGGCAAGCCCATGGTCCAGTGGATCGTCGACGCTACCATCAAGGCCGGCTGCAGCCGCGTCGTGGTCGTCATCGGCAGCCACGCCGACGAGATGCGCGCCCTGATCGACGGCGCCTACGCCAACAGCGCCACCAAGGTCGAGTGCGTCGAGCAGACCGAGCGCCTGGGCACCGGCCACGCCGTAAAGGTCGCGCTCGAGGCCTGCGGCATCACGCAAGGCCCCGTCGTCGTGCTCAACGGCGACCTGCCGCTCATCACCGCCGACACCGTCGCCAAGTTCGCGCAGACCGTCGCTACCGGCGAGCTCGCCTGCACCGTCATGACCATGACCCCGCCCGACCCCTTCGGCTACGGCCGCATCAAGCTGGGCGCCGACGGCCAGATCGAACGCATCATCGAGCAGAAGGACTGCACGCCCGAGCAGGCCGCCACGCTGCTCGAGTGCAACGCCGGCTGCTACGCCTTCGACGGCGCGCAGCTCGCCGCCCACATTAACGAGATCGGCAACGACAACGCGCAATCCGAGTACTACCTGCCCGACATGCTCGAGATTCTCAAAAGCCACGGCCAGGCTGTCTCCATCTTCCACTGCGATGACTACCGCGATGGCCTGGGCGTCAACAGCCGTATCCAGCTCGCGCAGCTCACCGCTATCGCGCGCGACCGCATCAACGAGCACTGGATGGCCGAGGGCGTTACCTTCATCGACCCCACGCAGGCCTGGATCGGCCCCGATGCCACCATCGGCCGCGACACCGTCGTGTGGCCGCAGACGCACCTGATCGGCCACGTCACCGTGGGCGAGGAGTGCCAGCTCGGCCCCAACAGCCGCCTCACCGACACCACCGTCGGCAGCGGCTGCATCATCGATGAGACCATCGCCATCGAGGCCGTCATCGAGAACGGCGTCGACTGCGGCCCGCGCGCCTACCTGCGCCCGGGCACCCACATGCTCGACGGCTCCAAGGCCGGCACGCATGTGGAGATCAAGAAGTCCACGATCGGCGAGGGCTCCAAGGTGCCGCACCTGTCCTACATCGGCGACACCACCATGGGCTCCGGCGTCAACGTGGGCGCTGGCTCCATCACCTGCAACTACGACGGCGTGCACAAGCACAAGACCGTCATCGGCAAGGACGCCTTCATCGGTTCCGACACCATGATGGTCGCGCCCGCCCAGATCGGCGACGGCGCGCTCGTAGCCGCCGGCTCCGTCATCACCGAGCCGGTCCCGGCCGACGCACTCGGTCTGGGCCGCGCCCGTCAGGTAAATATTGAGGGCTGGGCCGCCGATTATCGCCGCCGTCTGCACGAGGACGACGAGATATAACGTTTTACCAAGCATCTAAGGAGCTGTTCCCATGGGGACGGCTCCTTTTTCTATGCTGACCTGCGCGGCCGGATGAGTGGTCGGTTCGTGTCCGTTGACGGTAAAGACGTTATCAAGACTCGATAAACCCCGCCGCGCGGTTACAATGCAACAAGGCATCTATATGGCATTCGATATAAAGGAGAAGGGTAATGCCGATTAATGATCCCGAGAAGTCGGAGAATACGCGC
>CAUDDU010000018.1 GCA_958448375.1 uncultured Collinsella sp. | reverse complement strand
TTTCTGCAGACTGAGCGCCTTTTCTAGGCCAATTGTGGAGACATGGACCTCTGGGGTTTTATAAACCTGCTGGTAGCGGGCCGTATGCAACACCATTGTTGCGTACGGCCCGTTTTTTGACGGCATTTGGTCAGCTTTTGGTTTGCTTCCGGTACTTACCCGCATGAAAGGTGCCCTCATCATCGGGGCAATGCAGTGTGCGGGAAAGGAGACCCCATGAGTGCCGCAAGCAAAAAGAGCAAGACGCAGCAGCTCAAGGAGCGTTGGGAAAACGGCGAGCTCGACTCCGGGGCGATGACGCCCGAGTTTATCAAGGGACTCAGTCCCCGCGAGCTAGGCATGCTGGGCGAGCTGATCACCATCGACTACTTTAACGAGCGCGGCTACACCTTGCTGGAGCAGGGCTATCGTTGCACCGAGGGCGAGGCCGATCTGGTGCTGCTTGATGAGCTCGACGATGTCGTGGTGATGGCCGAGGTCAAGACCAGACGCGTTTCGCTGGATTGCACCACGCGGGTCTTTCCCGAGGAGGCCGTGGACGCCCAAAAGCAACGCCGCTACCGCCGCATCGCAAGTTGCTATCTCATGGAGCATTATCCGCTCAAGGCGATTCGCTTCGATGCTGTGGGTGTCACCATCCGCGGCGGGCATATCGCCGAGATCGAGCATCAGTACAACGCGTTCGATTGGCAGGTGTCGTGATGGCGTTCGAGACGTTTGCCGTTCACGCGGCCTGCATCCGCGGCGTCGAGGCGATTCACGTCACGGTCGAGGTCTCGCTTGCCGGTGGCGTTCCGGGCATCCAGATGCTCGGCATTCCGAGTATGGAGGTGATGGAGTCACGCGGTCGTATTCGCTGCGCGATGCGCTCCGCCGGGTTCGAGATCCCGCGCTCGGGCATTACCGTTAACCTGGCACCCGGCGATATCCGCAAGACCGGTAGCGGCTTTGACCTGCCCATCGCCATCGCGGTTCTAGCGGCCGATGAGCAGATTCCCCGTGACAACCTCGATCGCTGCCTTATCGCAGGTGAGCTTGGTCTGGACGGTACGGTGCTTCCCGTCAAGGGCGAGGTGGCGTTTCAGCTATTGGCTCGCGACATGGGGCTGTCTTTTATCGCCGGCAGGTCCGACCAGCATGTGCCACTCGCGGGCGTAGATTGCGGCTTTATCGACCATCTGTCTCAGCTTGCTCATGGCATGGGCGATGCCGCACGGCACTACTTGGATTCCGAGGGTGTCGAGGCGACCTTTGAGCCCGAGCTCGACTATGCAGACGTGCTGGGGCAGGAAGTCGCTAAACGCGGCATGGCGCTTGCGGCGGCAGGAGAACTCGGCTTGCTCATGATCGGGTCTCCGGGATCGGGCAAGACGATGCTCGCACGCCGTATGACCGGCATCCTGCCCGAGCTTTCCGTTGAGGATCAGCAGGAGGCACTGTGCATCCATTCGGTTTTGGGTGAGAACATTGATGGCTTGTTGGCGGGGCACCGCCCCTTCCGCAGTCCCCACCACAGTATTTCGACCGCAGGCCTTATCGGCGGCGGGCGCCCGGTGCACCCGGGTGAGATCAGCCTTGCTCATGGCGGCGTGCTCTTTTTGGACGAGCTTGCCGAGTTTCCCACTGGCGTGCTGCAGACGCTGCGTCAGCCCATCGAGCGCGGCTACGTGAGGATCGTACGCGTCGACGGGGCTTTTACCTTCCCGTCGCGCTTTCAGCTGCTGGCTGCGAGCAATCCCTGCCCCTGCGGCTTTTTGGGCGATCGCGAGGTGCCGTGTCGCTGCTCGGCGGCGATGGTCGAGCGCTATCGGTCTAAACTGCGCGGTCCTTTGGCCGACCGTATCGACATGATGATCGATGTGACCCGTCCCGACCCTCAAGTGATTATCGAGGGTGCGGAGGGCATGTCGTCGGCCGAGTTACGTGACTACGTTGTGCGCGGTCGCGCCTTTCGCGCTTGGCGCGAATCCCGCATGGACGATGCGGATGCCGAGGCCGAGGATGACGAGACTCGGTCCATTGACGGTGTCGTTTCGACCTTTGAGCTCGATGATGCGGCGGAGAAGTGTGTGCTCGGCCTGTCGAAGCGCACGCATCTCACAGGGCGTGGCATCGTGCGCCTTGTTCGCATTGCGCGCACGATCGCAGATGTCGCCGAGAGCGAGCAGGTGACGCAGGACCACGTGCTCGAGGCGGCGATGTACCAGGGAAGGAGGGACCAATGATGGCTGAGGGGACCTTCGAGCTGCATCCAGGTGACGCGTTGTATCCCGAGACCGTTTTGGAGCTTTCTGATGTACCTCAGACGCTCTATGTGCGCGGCAACCCCGAGGCGCTTTCGACGCCCGCGCTCTCCATCATCGGTGCGCGAAAGGCCTCGCCGTATGGTCTTGCCGTGGCAGAGCTTGCGGCGAAGGTGGCGGTTGAGGCGGGAGTGACGGTAGTTTCGGGCGGTGCAGTCGGTTGTGACCAGGCCTCGGGTTGGGCTGCGGTCAACGCCGGCGGCAAACACGTCGTGGTGCTGGGGACGGGCGCCGACGTGGTCTACCCGCGTTCGAGCGCGGGGCTTATTACGCGCACGCTCGATACGGGCGGCGCGGTCGTGTCGATCTCTCCGTGGGGCATGGGTCCGCGCAAGTTTGCCTTTCCGCGTCGCAATCGCGTGATCGCGGCCCTGTCGCAAGCCCTCTTTGTATCCGAGGCGGGTATGCCTTCCGGGACGTTTTCTACAGCCGAGGCTGCTATGGATTTGGGGCGCGAACTTCTTGCCGTGCCGGGGTCGATCCTATCGCCCGAGTCGCGTGGCACGAATTACCTCATTGCGAACGGTGCCTGCTGCATTGTCGACGAGGAGTCCATCGAGATGGCTATCTCTCGCATATACGGCACCCTGCGCTACTCGCGCCCCGATGCTCCCGGCATTGCCGACCTGAATCCAACACAGCAGACCGTGATGCATGCGCTCATCGCCTCTCCGCTCAAGGTCGACGACATCGCGGCGCTCGTCTCACTCAATGCTGTCGGCGTACTCAAACTCTTGGGTTCGCTTGAACTCGAGGGCCTTATCGAGCGCATGATGGATGGAAGGTATGCGCCCTCCAAGTTTGCCCTTCACGCCCAGACGCCCTTCGGTCACAATGGAAAACGTGTCAATTAGAAAGGTGTTTGCAGATGCAGTTCGATCAGGTGACGGTTATCGGTGGCGGTCTGGCGGGTTCGGAATGCGCGATCCAGCTGGCAGACCGCGGGTTTGCCGTAAAGCTGTGCGAGATGCGCCCCCAGGTGAGCTCCCCGGCTCACCATACCGATCACCTGGCAGAGCTCGTCTGCTCCAATTCGTTTAAGTCGACCCGTCCGGATTCCGCGGCTGGTTTGCTGAAGGCCGAGCTTGAGCGCATGGGTTCAGTCCTGCTCGACTGCGCCCATCGCGCTGCTGTTCCCGCTGGTGGCGCCCTGGCGGTCGACCGTGTTACATTCTCCGAGCTCGTCGAGGCTGAGGTTGCCGCCCGCCCCAATATCGAGGTCGTTCACGGCGAGGTCACCCAGATCCCCGAGGGCCACGTGGTCATTGCCGCGGGCCCGCTGTGTTCACCGGCGCTGAGCGAAGAGGTCATGAAGCTCGTCGGTGGCGACGCCCTTGCGTTCTTCGATGCCGCGGCGCCGATCGTCGATGCCTCCACGCTCGATATGGACGTGCTGTTTTCGCAGTCGCGCTACGAGGAGCAGGGGAGCGGCGACTATCTCAACGCTCCGCTCAACAAGGAGGAGTACGAGGCCTTTATCGAGGCGCTCACCACGGCCGACCGCGTGGTGCTCAAGGACTTTGAGGGCGGCGATCTGTTCCAGGCCTGCCAGCCTGCCGAGGAGGTTGCGCGCACCGGCAAGGACGCCATTCGCTTTGGCGCCATGAAGCCCGTCGGCCTCACCGACCCGCGTACCGGACGTCGCCCTTGGGCGGCGATTCAGCTGCGTGCCGAGAACAAGGAGAAGACCGCCTATAACCTGGTGGGCTTCCAGACCAACCTGACCTTTGGCGAGCAGAAGCGCGTCTTCCATATGGTGCCGGGCCTGGAGAACGCTGAGTTCTTCCGCTACGGTGTCATGCACCGCAATACCTTCGTCAACGCCCCGCACGTGCTCGATGGCACCTTTGCCGTGCCCGGTACCGGCGTGCGCCTGGCCGGTCAGATCACCGGCACCGAGGGGTACATGGAAGCCGTGGCGACCGGTCTGCTCGCGGCGCTCAACACCTATGCAGAGGCTATCGGCGCCGATTCCGTCGAGTTGCCCCGCGTGGGCGCCCTGGGTGCGCTCGTGGGCTATGCGACCGATCCTGCCACCGTGGGCTATCAGCCCATGCATGTCAACTTTGGCCTGGTGCCGCCGCTCGAGGACGGTAAGCGCCGCAGCAAGCGCGACCGCTATCAGGCCTATGCGGACCGTGCGCTCGAGGCCCTCGATGCCTACTTGGCCACGCGTTCCGACTTGTTTGGAGGCGACCGGTCATAGCCTTTGACCTGTACGACACCGTCGACTCTTTTATCGCCTATATCGCACGCGTTGAGGGGCTTTCTCCCAACACGGTGACGGCCTATGGCTCGAGACTGGAGCGCTTTGCTGCCTGGTGCGAGCGCGAGGATATTGATGCTTTCGCTGCCGACGTGCGCACCATTCGTCGCTATCTTGCTGAGCTTTCGCGTGAGCAGGTGGCTCCCCGAACGCTTGCGGCGCACCTGTCGGCTATCCGATCTCTCTATCGCTGGATGGCTGCCGAGGGGATTGTCGAGGGCGATGCGGTCTCGGCGATCGCGTCGCCCAAGCTGCCGCGTGACCTGCCGGGCGTCCTTACGACCCAGCAGGTCGAGGCGCTGCTCAAGACGCCTGATACCTCAACACCCGCGGGACTGCGCGATGCGGCGATGCTCGAGTTGCTCTATGCCTCGGGTGCCCGCATCTCAGAGCTTGCGGCGCTCAATGTGGAATCCATCTCATGGTCCGAGCGCACGCTGCGCCTGTGGGGCAAGGGAAGCAAGGAGCGCATCGTTCCTCTGTATCGTCGTGCGCTCGATGTGACGCGTCTCTATATTGAAGAGGGGAGGCCGGAGTTGCTCGCTCGGGCAAAGCGCCGCGACCTCGCTACCGGGCCGCATCCGCTGCTTATATCGGCGCGTGGCAATCGCATGAGCGCCGCCATGCTCCGGCGGCGGTTCCATACGCTGGCGACGCTCGCCGGCATTCCGGCCGACATCGCCCCGCATGCGATGCGCCATACCTTTGCGACCGACTTGCTTGAGGGCGGTGCGGACCTGCGCTCGGTTCAAGAGCTGCTGGGTCATGCGAGCCTGTCCACGACGCAAATCTACACGCATCTCACGCCCGATCGGCTCAAACGTGCCGTGGCTCAAGCCCATCCCCGCGGCGAATAGTGGCTGGGACGTCCCGCGCCGCACTCAGGTGTGTGGTTTTGATTGCGGGTTGGCAGGAAGAAGCATTCCTGCTATCATTCATCGGGTTGCTTCACGGCAACATGTTTTTATCACGCACGCGCGGCTACTTCATACCGTGGTGCCCGGGCTTTGGTAGCACATGTCCGGGTTGGTTTTGGAGGATGACCCCGCGCGGAGGCAAACCACAGGAGGTTTAACATGGCTACCAAGATTAATATCCGCACCCTGCTCGAGGCCGGCTGCCACTTCGGTCACCAGACCCGTCGCTGGAACCCCAAGATGAAGCCGTTCATCTTCGGTGAGCGCAACGGCATCTACATCCTCGACCTCAAGCAGACCATCCTCGACGCCGACCAGGCCTACACCTTCGTCAAGAACGTCGCTAAGGGCGGCAACGTGCTGTTCGTTGGCACCAAAAAGCAGGCTCAGGAGGCCGTCAAGAACGCTGCTGAGCGCGCCAACATGCCTTACATCAACCAGCGTTGGCTCGGCGGTATGCTGACCAACTTCGTCACCATCCGCTCCCGCATCAACCGCATGGAGGAGCTCGAGGCCATGGTCGAGGACGGTCGCATGGCTGTTCTGCCCAAGAAGGAGCAGGCTGTTCTCGGCAAGGAGCTCACCAAGCTCCAGACCAACCTCGGTGGCGCCCGCGACATGAAGGGTCTGCCCCAGGCTCTCTTCGTCATCGACACCAAGCGCGAGGAGAACGCCATCAAGGAGGCTCAGCGCCTGAACATCCCCGTCGTCGCCCTGATCGACACCAACTCCGATCCCGACGAGGTCGAGTACGGCATCCCCTGCAACGATGACGCTATCTCCGCTGTCACCCTTATGTGCGAGCTCATGGCTGACGCCTGCCTCGCTGGCTCTGGTAAGGAGCAGGTCTCCGAGGCCGAGATGGCCGCTGAGCCCAAGGCCGAGTAAATCAGTCTTAGTTAATTCTTTTTCATCTCTTTGAAAGGAACCACAATGGCCCAGATTACCGCCGCTATGGTCAAGCAGCTCCGCGAGATGACCGACTCCCCGATGATGGAGTGCAAGAAGGCTCTCGTCGAGGCTGACGGCGACATGGACGCCGCTGTCGACGTTCTGCGTAAGAACGGCCTTGCCAAGGCTGCCAAGAAGGCTGGCCGTGAGACCAACGAGGGCGCTGTCGCCGCGTTCGTCTCCGAGGATGGCAAGACCGGCGCTCTGCTCGAGCTCTCCTGCGAGACCGACTTCGTTGGCTCCAACGCCAAGTTCACCGGCTTTGCTTCCAAGGTCGCTGAGGTTGTCGCTACCACCGAGCCTGCTGACGTCGACGCTTTGCTCGAGAAGCCGATGGGCGAGGAGACCGTTTCCTCCGAGCTCACCGAGATGATTCACATCATGGGCGAGAACATGAAGATCTCCCGCTTCGCTGCCCGCAAGGCTGAGAACGGCGCGCTCGCTTCTTACATCCACATGGGTGGTAAGATCGGCGTCCTCGTCGAGTTCGCCTTCGAGAAGGCCGAGACCGCTCAGGCTGAGTCCTTCAAGACCTTCGCTCACGACGTTGCCCTTCAGGTTGCTGCCGTCGCCCCGATCTGCGCTACCCGCGATCAGGTTCCGGCCGAGACCGTCGAGCACGAGAAGCAGATCTACATGGCTCAGGCTGCCGAGTCCGGCAAGCCCGAGGCCATTCAGGAGAAGATGGCTGTCGGCCGTCTGGAGAAGTTCTACAAGCAGTCCGTGCTCACCGAGCAGGAGTTCATCAAGGACGGCTCCCTCACCATCAAGAAGTACGCTGAGCAGGTCTCCAAGGAGCTCGGCGACACCATTACCGTCGTTGCCTTTGACCGTCTGGTCCGTGGCGAGTAAATAAGCTCTTGTAGCTGGTAATGAGCAGGCTGTGGGTTTTACTCACAGCCTGCTTTTTCATGGCTCTTCTTAGAGCCTTTGATAGAATGTTGAGAGTTCAATCTAAAGGAGGATCGCTTTGTCCGACATCCGATATAAACGCGTGCTTCTTAAGCTTTCCGGCGAAGCACTGATGGGCGACGGCCAATATGGCATCGACCCCAAGGTTACCGACCATCTTGCCAAGCAGGTCAAGGAGCTGCTTGCCGTTGGTCATGAGGTCGGCGTCGTTGTCGGCGGCGGCAATATTTTCCGCGGCATGGCCGGCGCTGCCGGTGGCATGGAGCGTGCTCAGGCCGACTACATGGGCATGCTGGCAACCGTTATGAACGCGCTCGCCCTGCAGGATGCCTTCGAGCATAACGATGTTCCCTGCCGCGTGATGAGCGCTATCCAGATGAACGAGATCTGCGAGCCCTATATTCGCCGTCGCGCCATCAACCACCTTTCCAAGGGCAACGTCGTTATTTTTGCCGCCGGTTCGGGCAATCCGTACTTTACGACCGACACCGCCGCGGCTCTTCGTGCGTGCGAGATCGGCGCCGAGATTCTGATTAAAGCCACCAAGGTTGACGGCATCTACGACAAGGATCCCGTCAAGTGCGCCGACGCCGTCCGTTTTGACAAGATTACCTATCACGAGGTTCTCGTCCGCGGTCTGCAGGTTATGGATTCCACGGCTACGGCACTGTGCCAGGACAACCGTATGCCGATTTTGGTCCTCAACATCGATGGCGAGGACACCGTCAAGCGCGCGCTTTCGGGTGAGCCCGTCGGCACGCTCGTCTATCAGGAGGATTAAGCATGGCAGAGAACATCACCGCCCATATGGACAAGTCGCTCGAGTCCCTCAAGCATAACTTCTCCAAGGTTCGTACCGGCCGCGCCAATGCCAACATTCTGTCCGACATCACCGTCGATTATTACGGTGTTCCCACGCCGGTCACGCAGGTTGCCGCCGTCAAGACCCCCGAGGCCCACATGCTGCTCATCGAGCCGTGGGACAAGGCACTCATCAATGCTATCGTCAAGGCCATCGGCGCTTCCGATCTGGGTATTACCCCCAACTCCGATGGCACCGTCGTTCGTCTTCCGTTCCCGGCTCCCACTGAGGAGCGCCGTCGCGAGCTCGTCAAGGAGTGCCGCGAGTACGCCGAGCAGGCCAAGGTGTCTATCCGTAACATCCGTCGCGACTTCAACAACAAGCTCGAGCGCGATGAGGAGCTCACCGAGGACGATGTCCGTCGCGAGCAGGCCAAGGTCCAGAAGCACACCGATGAGTATGTCGCCAAGGTCGAGGAGCTTCTGAAGGAAAAAGAAGCCGAGGTCATGGAGATCTAAGGTGCAATACGACGAGCATAAACTGGTCGAGTACTTTGCCGACGCCCCTACGGGCGTCGGTTTTTCCGACCTTGACCTCAATAACATTCCGCACCATATCTCGTGCATCATGGACGGCAACGGTCGTTGGGCCACGTCGCGCGGTCTTGCGCGCACCGAGGGCCACAAGGCGGGTATCGTCTCCCTTCGCGAGATTATTACCGCCTGCGTGCGTCTGGGCGTCGACGTGCTTTCGGCCTATGCGTTTTCTACCGAAAACTGGAACCGTCCGCAGCATGAGGTCAACGTCTTGATGCATCTGTTTGCCAAGACGTTCATCGACGAGCTGCCGCTTCTGAAGCGCGAAAACGTGCGTGTTGTCTTTTTGGGTGATATTTCCGCGCTGCCCAAGAAGACCCGCGACGTTTTTGAACGCGGTCTTGCCGAGTGCGCCGATCACACCGGTATGACGCTGGCGCTTGCCGTCAACTACGGCGCGCGTGCCGAGATTACCCGCGCTGTCCGTCAGATCGCACTCGACGTTGCCGCCGGTAAGATCGATCCTGCCGCAATTGATGACGACATGGTGGCTTCCCACCTCTATACCGCCGGTCTTCCCGATCCTGAGCTTGTGATTCGCACCTCTGGTGAGCTGCGCCTTTCGAACTATCTGCTGTGGCAGGTAGCTTATTCCGAGTTCTACGTCACCGATACCTATTGGCCCGACTTTGATCGTTGGGGCCTTGTCGACGCCATTTTGGCCTATCAGGGCCGTGACCGTAGGTTTGGTGGACTGAGCAAGACCGAGGAGGCTTAATCGTGTCCGATCGTCCCAAGGCATCTGCTCCCAAGACGCCTGCGCGTAAAGCTGCCACTGCGGGAGCGCCTGCAGCGAAGAGCGGCAGCGGTTCGTGGCTGGCGGGCTTTATTACCCGTGCCGCCGCCGGTATCGTCTACGCCGTTGTCTTTATCCTGTGCCTGGTTTTGGGTATCGTGCCCACCGCCATCTTTGTTTCCGTCATGAGCGGTCTGTGCTGTTATGAGTTTTTCCGTATGACGAGGCTCGATGGCAAGATGGCTAACGAGCGCATGGGTATCGCTGCCGCCGTACTCTTTCCGCTGTCGGCGTTGGGCGATTCGATGTTGCTGAATGCCCTGCTTTTTGCCCTGATGCTCGCTGTGGGCATTTGGTATGTCTGGTCGCCGCGTACCCGCATCTCTGATGTGGCCGTGACGCTCATGGGTCCCATCTACACTGGCTTTATGCTGTCGGCTATCGTGCTGCTGCGCGATGCCGTGCCCGGTTTTGCCGGCGCCCTGCTTTCAGTGGGCGTTTGCGCGTCCCTTTGGGTCTCCGATTCGTTTGCCTACATTGTGGGCAGCCGTATCGGCAAGCACAAGATGGTTCCCAAGATCTCTCCCAAAAAGAGCTGGGAGGGGTTTGTCGGCGGCATCCTGGGCTCGGTTTTGATTTGGCTCATTCTGTGGGCGACGCACTTCTACAAGCTCAGCCTGCCCTA
>CAUDDU010000017.1 GCA_958448375.1 uncultured Collinsella sp. | reverse complement strand
TGCTATGGCGCAAAGGGGTCAGGTTACTTTGCACCAATCGTTGTTTGATGAAGGGCGGATTCTCGTATGGCGCTTCCTATGGTTTACGGCGGTCCCGGTCGGTATGTTCAGGGGCCGGGCGAACTCTCGCGTCAGGGCAGGTATTTGTCATGGTTGGGCTGCGCTGCTTACGTCTTGTTTGACCAGGGCACCGAGGATCGGCTGTGCAGGCAGATCGTCGATGGATTTCTGGACGATGATCTAAGCGAGCCGTTCTTTAAGATTTACAACGGTCCGTGTACGGAAGATGCCGTTGTCGAAATGGCCAAGGAAGCCCGGGCCGAGTATTGCGACATGGTGGTGGGCATTGGCGGCGGCAAGATGCTCGATATCGCCAAGGCCGTTGCGTTTTATGCTGAGCTGCCGTTGTGCGTATGCCCCACGGCGGCTTCGATGGACGGTCCGTGCAGCGAGATTTCCGATGCCGATCTGCAGGGTGTTGCAAATGCGGTCTTTAGAAACGAGCGCAATATGGCCAACGAGCAGGCCAAGGTGACCAAACAAAAACTCGTGCAGCTCATGTGCGAGGCATAGCTTGGCACTTGATTGACCTTGTGCAATCGAGGCGGCGATAGGCCATGGGCTATTTGCCTCAAAGGTGCGCCGCGTGTAATTTGCCCGAGGCGTGGGCCGATAGCGTATCATTATCTCTTGCTTGTTTGCACTGCTCAGGGAGGGGCCGCGCATGGCGCAGGAACACGATCTGTTTGATGACATTATCGAGATCAGCAAAGGTTTCGATTTTCTTAAAAACCCGCTTGGCGGTGTGACCGATGCACTCGATCCGTCGGCGCCGCAGTGGAATCCTGCCGACTACAAGGAGCGTCCGCGCGGCAACACCATTCCGTGCCTGACCTGCAAAAACGAAAAGAGCGGTTGCACCGCGTGCATGGACGTGTGCCCGGTCAACGCTATCGAGGTCGAGGAAGACGCCATCGAGATTCTCGACTCCTGTCGCAAGTGCGGCCTGTGCGCCGCTGCCTGTCCGACCGAGGCGATCATCTCGCCGCGCCTGGCGCCTAAAAACCTGTATGACGATATTGTCTCTGCTGCTACGAGCCACGAAACCGCCTACGTCACCTGCACGCGCGCCCTCAAGCGCATGCCGCGCGAGAACGAGGTCGTCGTCGCCTGCGTGGGCGATATTACTGCCGAGACCTGGTTCTCGGTGCTGGCCGACTATCCCAACGTGAGCGTCTACCTGCCACTGGGCGTGTGCGATAAATGCCGCAACACCGGCGGTGAGGACATTCTGGGCGAGGCCATTGCTACCGCCGAGGAGTGGGCGGGTACGGGCATGGGCCTGGAGGTCGACCCCAAGCGCCTCAAGTGCCATAAGCGCCGCGAGTACGAGCGCAAGGAGTACATGGATAAGATTGCCCGCACCACGGGCCTGACGGTGACTAAGCTCAACCCGGCGACGGCGGCACTGGCCTCGGTGACGCAGAAGTTGAAGGCCCACCGTCACCAGATCACGCAGCTCGAGCGCACACTCAACACCATGTGCGGCACCACGACGACTAAGCGTCGCCGTTCGCTTACGCACGGACGCCAACTGGTGCTCTCGACGTTGCAAAACCACCCCGAGCTTGCCCAGAACATGCAGGTGAGCACGCCGGAATGCGATTTTGACAAGTGCACGTCGTGCGGCGAATGCGTCAACGTGTGCCCCACGTTTGCCTGCGATTTGGTGGGAAGCGGTCGCTTTGCACTGGAGTCCACGTATTGTTTAGGCTGCGGCGCCTGTGTCAAGGTGTGCCCCGAGCACGCGCTCAAGTTGGTTGAGCATGACGCGTCCAATCTGGTCGTCGTCGATCCCGAAGCCGAGGAAAAGGCCGCCCAGAAGGCCAAGGCCCACGAAGAAGCCCAGAAGGTCAAGGCCGAGGCAAAGGAAAAGCTCAACAAGATGCTCGACCAAGTGGAAAAGCTCGCGGACTAGCTAAACGAGCGTAAATGATGGCCGGTGGGACAGGTACTGCCCCGCCTGCCAAAAAAGTTGCGGTGGGATAGTTCCTGTTTTGCTCTTAAGCTGGCCATTCTAGGAACTATCCCACCGCAACTAATAGATGGTTAGCTCATACTGCTCTGATGGGTCTCGCTGCCGTTATTGCGGCGGGTGACCGTTTCGTGGAGTAAAAAGAAGCTGGGAACCTGCTTTGTCTCGGTGTATTCCATAAGGATGCCGTCGGCGTTGTAGGTCTGTCCGCGTACAACGGCGAGTGCGTTAAAGTCGTCGAGATCGAGCACGCGTGCATCCTCGGGCGTGGGATGCTCAATCGTTACATCGCGTTTGCCCGTGGCAATCTTAATGCCAAGGCCTTCTTCGAGGTAACGATAGATCGAGTCGTTGACAATCTCGGGTGTCAGCCCCGGTACCTGTGAGCTTAGGTAATAGGAGTCGTCGGAGCACACGGCCCGTCCGTCTGCATAACGGATGCGTTTGGCACGCGTGAGCTCACAGCCTTCAGGAAACCCGGTAATCTTGGAGAGCGCCTTGTTGCAGACGAGGAGCTCAAAGACAGTGGTAACCGTTTTGAGCTCAAAGCCTCGACTGGCTGCGATTTCCTTAAAGGTCTCGAGTCCGCCGCCGCCACGACTCGTCTCGTCACTGATGTTGCGAATGACGCGCATGCCTTTGCCTTGCTGGGGGAGCACGTAGCCATCTGCCGCAAGCATCGAGATGGCGCGACGGACCGTCATGCGCGAACAGTCAAACAGCTGCGTGAGCTCAGTCTCCGAAGGCAGATAGCTCTGATAAGCGTATGTGCCGTCGTCAATCGACTGCTTCACGTTGTCATAAATAGTTTGGAAGATGGCTCGCGCCATAACGGTCTCCTAGAGCTGGGTGCGTGAACGACGGATGAGGGCCGCCCGCGCAGGTGTCGATCGATTTACTTACTGGGGTCGATTATATATTTACCCATGGCACGCAGGGCTGGGTCTGACAGGATGGCACCGAGCTCGTCGAGGGAAGCCACCTTGGCGACCATCGAGGATACGTCGAGCCTGCCAGAGTCGATGAGCTCGAGCGCGCGACGCTGTGTGTAAGGGTTGATGTAGGACGAGGTGAGCACGAGCTCCTTCTGGAAGACCTCGAAGGGCTTGACGGTGATTGTCTCATCGGGCTTGGTGAGGCCGAACATCATGACCGTAGCCTTGTGGCCGGCAATCTGGATGGCCTGCTCGATGGTGACGGGCTTGCCGACGCATTCGATTACAACGTCGACGTTGCCGACGCCCTCCTGCTTCAGGCGGGCCGGGACGTCCTCGTGGGTGGAATCAATTGCCAGGTCGGCGCCGAGTTTGAGCGCAACCTCGCGCTTGCCTTCGACAGGCTCGAGCAAGACAACCTTGGTGGCGCCGGCGTTTTTGGCGAGCTGCATCATGAGCAGACCGATCATGCCACCGCCGATAACGACAACTGTGCTGCCGGGCTTGATGTTGCACATATCGATGCCGTGCAGACAACAGGCGACGGGCTCGGTCATAGCACCCTGCTCAAAGCTGGTGTGATCGCCCAACTTGTAGACTTGCTGCATATCGACGGAGCAGTACTCGGCAAAGCCGCCGTTAACGGTGGTGCCGTAACCGGTCATATGCTCGCAGTAGTGGTTGATTCCGTCGCGGCAGGGTTCACAGCAGCCGCAGGGATGGTTTGGGTCGATGCACACGCGATCGCCCGGTTTAAAGCCGGCGACGTCGCTGCCCACGGCCTCGACAACGCCGGCAAACTCATGACCAAGGATCGTGGGCGGGGTAACGTCGGCTGCACCCTTGTCGCCTTCATAGATATGAACGTCGGTACCGCAGACGCCGCAAGCTTTGACGTTGATCAGAACGTCGCGCCTGCCCACGGCCGGCTTTGCCGATTCCTCGACTCTGAGGTCGTGCTTTCCATAGAAGACCGCGCTTTTCATGGTGACTCCTTAACGTGGCGGTGAATGTTGTAATGAAGTATAGGCATGTATATAGATATAGACAAGCACATCTAGACAAGTAGAAAAGAAATTTAAAATACAGCCATCAGCTATGTCAGATTTAGCAGGCGAAATACTGGACATATACCGTTTACGGCCAATAATCAACCGTTTACCGACCGTAGTCTTTATGCTAACTTGTCTAGATAAGTGATGTGATAAAACGTAAGTGCAAGAAGTCAGGGACACGGGCCCACCCGTCCTATTGCACGAGGTACACGCAAACGGCGCGTCTGCGGTCTCGAGTGAAGCCAAAACCGCAGCGCTCCGAATGAAGAGAGGGGGATTCCCCGTCATGATGCAAAAGATACAA
This sequence comes from uncultured Collinsella sp., assembly GCA_958448375.1. Classification (GTDB taxonomy): domain Bacteria; phylum Actinomycetota; class Coriobacteriia; order Coriobacteriales; family Coriobacteriaceae; genus Collinsella. Next base: position 5,892 of record CAUDDU010000017.1, on the reverse strand, counting down.
CGTTTCGGCGGTGCAATGTACACGCCTGCAATTCTTTTCGCATTTTCCGGAATCGTCGTCGGCCTGGGTACGTTGTTTACCACCGAGGCGATCTTTGGCGAGATGGCCACAGCGGGTCATCTTTGGTTTGATTGCTGGAATGTGCTGCTCCAGGGTGGTTGGACGCTCTTTAACCAGATGCCGTTGCTGTTTTGCGTAGCGTTGCCAATCTCGCTCGCGAACAAGCAGAACGCTCGCTGCTGCATGGAGGCTTTGGCCATCTACCTTACCTTCAACTACTTTGTAAGCACAATCTTGGGGCAGTGGGGCCCTGTCTTTGGGGTCGACTACTCTGTCGAGGCGGGCAGCGGTACTGGTCTTGCCACTATCGCAAGCATCAAAACGCTTGATATGGGCATCATGGGCGCGCTTATCATTTCTGGTATCGCCACGATGCTTCACAACAAGTACTTCGACACCGAACTTCCTGAGTGGCTGGGCGTGTTCTCGGGCTCCGTGTTCATTTATATGATCGGTTTCTTCGTTATGGTTCCGGTCGCTCTTATCGCCTGCCTGGTGTGGCCGCATGTTCAGGCTGCTATCTCCGCCTTCCAGGGATTCATCCTTTCCGCCGGTACGTTCGGCGTGGGCGTCTTTGCTTTCTTCGAGCGCGTGCTGATTCCTACAGGCCTGCACCACTTTATCTATACGCCGTTCTATTACGACAACGCGGCGGTCAACGGCGGCATCTTTGCTGCTTGGGCCAACATCCTGCCCCAACTGGCTGCCGATCCGAGCATTGCTCTTAAGGATGCCGCACCCTGGGCTGCCTATACCTGCCCTGGTTGGACTAAGGTCTTCGGCTCGCTTGGCGTCGCCATTGCGTTTTATATGACCGCCAAACCCGAGCGCAAGCAGCGCGTCAAGGCTCTGCTCATTCCCGTCACCCTTACCGCTATGCTTTGCGGTATTACCGAGCCGCTTGACTTCACCTTCCTGTTCATCGCGCCCGGCCTGTTCGTCGTCCACTGCGTGCTCGGAGCGCTTGGCTGCATGGCTCAAAACCTCCTTGGCGTCGTGGGCATCTTCGACGGCGGCATCATCTCGATGCTCTCGTGGGACTGGCTGCCCCTTTGGGCCGCACACGGTCTGCAGTACGCCATCTCCATCCTTGTCGGTCTGTGCTTTACCGCCCTTTGGGTCGTGGTCTTCCGTTTCCTGATCGTCAAGTTCGACTTTAAGACCCCCGGTCGCGAGGATGACGATGTTGAGGTCGAGCTCAAGTCCAAGGCCGACTACAAGCAAAAGCAGGGCGGTGCTGCTGCTGGCAAATCGGTCGCCCAGAGTAAAGATGATGAGCGCTTGGTGCTTGCCGAGAACATCCTCGATCTGCTCGGTGGCACGGATAACATCATCGATGTAACTAACTGCGCTACCCGTCTGCGCGTTAACGTCAAGGATAAGAGCGTCGTTGCACCCGAGGCTTCCTTCAAGGCGATCGGTACGCATGGCTTGGTGGTCCAAGGTCAGTCGATCCAGGTCATCATCGGCCTTACCGTCCCGCAGGTTCGCGAGAAGTTCGAGAGTCTTCTGAAGTTCGAGAGTCTTCTGTAAACCATCGTCCATCGAAAAAATCGGCCTTGCAGAGCCGGTATGCACCGCAAGGCCGATTCTAGAGATAAAAAACTCCACTTCTAGGTAACAATTCCAAACCGTACAGGCCGCGTGCGGGGATGGATTGAGCAAGCGGCCAGAATGAGGAGGACATCATGTCCAAGAAAAACTATGCCGTGACCATTGCCGGCGGTGGCTCTACCTTCACTCCGGGCATTGCCCTGATGCTGCTTGAGGAGCGCGACCGCTTCCCGGTCAACAAGGTGACCTTCTACGACAACAACGCCGAGCGCCAGGAGACCGTGGCCAAGGCCTGCGAGATCTACTTCCACGAGAACGCCCCCGAGGTTGAGTTCAACTACACCACCGACCCCGAGACCGCTTTTACCGGTACTGACTTCGTCCTCGCTCACATCCGCGTTGGCCTGTACGCTATGCGCGAGCTCGACGAGAAGATTCCTCTCAAGTACGGTTGCGTTGGCCAAGAGACCTGCGGTGCCGGCGGTATCGCCTACGGCATGCGCTCCATCGGCGGCGTCATCGAGATTCTCGACTACATGGAGAAGTACAGCCCCAACGCCTGGATGCTCAACTACTCCAACCCCGCGGCCATCGTCGCCGAGGCCTGCCGCGTGCTGCGCCCCAACAGCCGCATCATCAACATCTGCGACATGCCGATCGACCTTATGGATAAGATGAGCCGTATGTGCGGCATCAAGGATCGTCGCGAGCTGCAGTATAGCTACTACGGCCTCAACCACTTTGGTTGGTGGAGCAAAATCTACGACAAGGACGGCAACGACCTCATGCCGCAGATTAAGGAGCACATGGCTAAGAACGGCTACCTGGACGGCATCGAGCACGAGGCCGGTAAGGAGCAGCATGTCGAGGAGAGCTGGATTCACACCTTCGGCAAGGCCAAGGATGTCTATGCTGTCGATCCCGAGACGATTCCCAATACCTACCTCAAGTATTACCTGTACCCGGACTATGTCGTCGAGACGTCTGACCCCAACTACACTCGCGCCAATGAGGTTATGGACGGCCGCGAGAAGAAGGTCTTTGGTGCTTGCCGCGATATCATCGCCAAGGGTACTGCCAAGGACGGCGGCTTTGAGCCGGATGTGCATGCCAACTACATCGTCGACCTTGCCTGCGCACTGGCCGAGAACACGCTCGAGCGCTTCCTGCTGATCGTCCCCAACGATGGCGCTGTGCCCAACTTCGACCCGACGGCTATGGTCGAGGTGCCTTGCATCGTCGGTTCCAACGGCTTTGAGAAGATCTGCCAGGGCCCGATTCCGCAGTTCCAGAAGGGCCTGATGGAGCAGCAGGTTTCCGTCGAGAAGCTCGTTGTCCAGGCTTGGGTCGAGGGCAGCTACCAGAAGCTCTGGCAGGCACTCACGCTCTCCAAGACCATTCCTTCGGCGAGCGTTGCCAAGCAGATCCTGGACGAGCTCATCGAGGCCAACAAGGATTTCTGGCCCGAGCTTAAGTAAGGACTGCTGTCTCGAACCCTCACGCATCTCTGCTTCATTTGCGCCGTCGTGGTGTCCGGATTCGCCCGGATGCTGCGGCGGCGCTATACTTATGCAGTTTGAAGTACCTGTACCAAAAGGAGCTGTCGTGTCCCTTTCCATCGGTATCGTGGGCCTGCCCAACGTGGGCAAGTCGACGCTGTTCACCGCGCTTACCAAAAAGACCGGCCTTGCCGCCAACTACCCGTTCGCCACGATCGACCCCAACGTGGGTATCGTCGACGTGCCCGATAGCCGCCTGCAAAAGCTTGCCGACATCGTCAACCCGGGCCGCATTGTGCCGGCTACGGTCGAGTTTGTCGACATCGCGGGCCTGGTGAAGGGTGCCAACGAGGGCGAGGGCCTGGGCAACCAGTTCTTGGCAAACATCCGCGAGACCGACGCCATCTGCGAGGTCGTGCGCTACTTTAAGGACCCCAACGTCATGCGTGAGGTGGGCCGCACGGGTGAGTTCGTCGATCCCGCCGGCGATGCCGACACCATCATGACCGAGCTCATCCTGGCCGACATGGGCACGCTCGAGAAGCAGCTGCCCAAGCTCGAGAAGGAGGCCAAGCGCGACAAGGAGCTCATGCCCAAGTTCGAGGTGGCCAAGCGTCTGCTTGCTTGGCTCAACGAGGGCAAGCGCGCCGCGTCCATGGAGATGACCGACGAGGAGCGTGCCGCCGCCAAGGGTCTGTTCCTGCTCACCATGAAGCCCATCCTGTATGTGGCCAACGTGGACGAGGATATGCTCAACGACGACCTGGCGCCCATCGACGGCGTCAAGCCGCTGCCTATCTGCGCCAAGATCGAGGCCGAGCTTTCCGAGCTCGATCCCGAGGACGCGGCCGACTACCTGGAGAGCCTGGGCCTGGAGCAGCCCGGCCTGGACGTGCTCGCTCAGGCTGCCTACAAGCTGCTCGGCCTGCAGTCGTTCTTTACGGCTGGCGAGATGGAGGTCAAGGCCTGGACGGTTCGCCAAGGCGCGACTGCCCCGCAGGCTGCCGGCGTCATCCACACCGACTTTGAGCGCGGCTTTATTAAGGCCGAGGTCATTGGCTACGACGACTACATCGAGCTCGGCGGCGAGCAGGGCGCCAAGGCCGCCGGCAAGTTGCGTATTGAGGGCAAGGACTATGTCATGGCCGATGGCGACGTCGTGCACTTCCGCTTTAACGTGTAAGGACGACGCATATGTTCAAATATGGCAAAAAAGCCGGCTACATGGGCATCGCACTGCTGGTGCTTGCGGTGCTTCCGCTGGTGGTCGCAGCGTTTGTAATCCCCAACATTGGCCCCGAGGTGGCAACGAAGTTTAACGCAGCCGGCGAGGTGACGCGATGGGGCAAGAGCTACGAGCTGCTGGCGCTACCGGTGCTCAACCTGCTGCTGAGCGTGGCGACATACTTTACGGCGGGACGTCAGGCCAAAAACAATGATGACTCCGCCGCCATGGCGCGCATCGTGTGCGAACGCTACCTGCGCAACGGTTGCATCACGGGTGTGTTCCTCAACGTGATCAACGTTTACTTTATGTACTCGGCGATTACCGGAACGGGCTTTGGCTTTGGTTTCTAGCTTGTCCTTTTAGGCAACGAGCCTGCACGCATATTCAATGGCTGCTGCGAGGCCGCCGCTCGATCGTGGTTGAAAGACTACATCGGCGGCGGCCTCGTTTTCGTATCCGGCGCCGCGAAGGGCGAGTGCGATACCGGCTTCCAGGAGAAGGGGCAGGCCACGCTGGCTGGTTGCGATTACGGCAGCCTGATTGAGCGAGCAGCTGTGCGCTTGGCATTGGATGGCAAGTTCACCTTGCGCCGGGCAAGGGACCAGAACGGCGGCGACGCGACTTGATAGCAATGCAAATGCTGTGCGCTCATCGGGCGAGAGACATTCTGCTTCAACGACGACGAGCTTGGGCGGTGCGCTGTTTGTGCGAAGCGTGGCTCGGTACGTGCGGACCGAAGAACCCGACATAGAAAACTCCTGTGTATTCGGCAAAACGTAAACTATAGTTTACGTTTATGTTCGGCTCCATTTCAAACTCGGCTGCATGGACGAACGTGCGAAACAGATTCTTGGCAGGCGGGTCGAAGAGACACGCAGGGACCTTGGTATCTCCAAGGTTGATTTTTGTGTGGCGACAGGAATCAGCCGACCCTACCTCGACCGAATCGAAGATGGGACGGCAAATTTCACGCTCAAGGTTCTATTTAAGATCGCGCCCGCCCTTGGCATGACGGTGTCAGAGCTTCTCGAGGGTATCGAATAGAAGATGCCTATTGACCGGTGGTTACACCATCGGGATACGGTCGTGGTTGACTTGGCTGTAGAACAGGCGCTGGATTTCGGTGGCATCGCGTGACTGGCCGAGTGCCCACATGGTCTTGGCCACAAGCGTCTCGGTGGTCATGTCATCGCCGCGCAGAATGCCCGGATGATCGGCGTAAGCGCGGCCGACCTCATAAACGCCCAGATCGAGGCCCTCTTCGGGGACCTGCGTGGTCATAACGACGGTGCGGCCCGAATCGACCCAGCGGAAAATCGCCTCCTGGAATGACTCGCCCGACTCGCCAAACTCGGGGATACCGCCAATGCCAAAGGTCTCCAGAATCACGGCGTCGTAGCTGTCGGCAAGGGCGTCGAGGATGCCCGGGTTTACGCCGGGCGTAAGCTTGAGTACAAATACGCGCGGGTCGATGCTGTCGTAGAAGCGCACCGGGTTTTCGCCCTGATGCGTGCCGTGAAGCCCGTTGCGCACGATGCGGTCGTTGCGGAT
>CAUDDU010000016.1 GCA_958448375.1 uncultured Collinsella sp. | reverse complement strand
AGTTCCGCACGCAAAGAAGGCCACTTAATGTGGCCTTCGTCTTGCGCAGGACTGTAGAGCAGGCAACCTTATGCCTCGCCCGCAGTCCCGGACCAACCAGCTTCAAGCCGCAGTTACGACAGCGCAATACCGCCGAGCCAGCCCCAGCGCACGCCAGAGCCAGTGCCGTAGAACCCAATGAACGAGTCAAGCGACCTCGACGTGATGGCGCCCTCGTTACTCATAACGATGCCGCCGCCAACGTAGATGCCCACGTGGCCATAGATCAGGCCCGGTATGCCGGTACCGCTATGCGATGAGTCGGCAACAATCATGCCCACCTGCAGCGCCGAGCGGTCGGAGCTATAGCACCAGGCGTTAAACATATCGCACGCGTTGCCGCCAAAGTAGCCAACGCCGGCGTTACGGAAGACATTGGTAACCCACGCCGCGCACCAGTTCTGACCCGGCGAAGGCGTGGAGTAGCACGCGTTGACGACGGCCTGCTGCTTGCCCGAGCCGGCATTCTGCTGCGGAGTTCCGGGCGCATACGATCCACCGCCCGAGCTCGAACCACCCGAGTAGGAATTGTTCTTGTTCGCGGCGGCCGCGGCAGCGGCGGCCTTCCTGGCAGCCTCCTCGGCCTGGGCGGCAGCGAGAATCTCGGAATCACGCTGAGCCATGAGCTCCTTGACGTCGTCAGAGAGGCCGTTCAGAACCGTCTGGACCTCCTGCTGCTTGGCCTGCATGTCCTGCATCTGGGCAGTCTGCTGATCCTTGAGCTTCTCCAAGTCGGCCTTCTGCGACTCAAGCTCGGTCTTTTGCGCATCGAGCTCTTCCTGGATGGTCTGAATGTCCTCGATGGCGTCGCGGTCGCTCTTGTTGATCTTCTCAACATAGTGCGCATTGGCGACGAGCTCCTCAAACGAACCCGAGGCGAGCAGCAGCGACAGGATGTTGGTGCCGCCCGACTTATAGCTGGCGGAAACGCGATCGGAAAGATCGTCGCGCTTCTTTTTGAGCTCGGCCTTCTTTTCGTCAATCTGCGCCTGCGTGCTGTCAATCTGGCCCTGCACGCCCTCGATATCGTTGAGGGTCTGGGCGTTCTTGTTGGCCAGCGCCGCGTATTCGTTTGCGATGCTGTCGAGCTGGGCCTGGACCTCGTCAAGTTGAGCCTGGGCCGCATTGAGCTTGTCGGTGGTTTCCTTGGTGGCCTCCGCAGCATGGGCGCGAGCGGGCAGACCAAAAAGAACGGCTGCAGAAGCTGCGCCGAACAGGGCCTTGAGGGCGGTGCGACGTGAAAGCTCCTGGGAAAGGATGGAATCGCTGTTTGGTGACATATCTACTCCGTTACATGTTTATTTATATGTCGCTCAACTCATACATATTAGCGTACATCCGGCGCATCCCAACGATTTCCACGAACGGCAGCAAACCGTATGGTCGGCGGCTCGTATATAAACGTGAAGGTCGAGGGTATGCCCACGCCAAACATTTCAATGAGTACGTTAGCATGTTCATCTGCTTTTCCTGCCCTGCACGTTTTGGGTGCCCCTGCCTGCGCTATACTCCCCTGAAGAAGTGTTCCTGATTCGATAGGAGACTACATGTCCAAAGCACTCGACCCCAAAGACACCTGCGTCCTCGTAACCGGTGGCGCCGGCTTTATCGGCTCGCACACCGTCGTTCAGCTGCTCGAGGGCGGCTACCAGGTCGTCATCGTCGACGACCTCTCCAACTCCAGCGCCGTCGCCGTCGACCGCGTCAAGACCATCGTGGGCGAAGAGGCTGCCAAGAACCTCACCTTCTACGAGGCCAACGTGCTCGACCGCGAGGCCATGAACAAGATCTTCGACGCCCATCAGATCGACCGCGTCATCCACTTCGCCGGCTTTAAGGCCGTTGGCGAGTCGGTGAGCAAGCCCGTCGAGTACTACCACAACAACATCGAGAACACCCTGGTGCTCATCGACGTCATGCGCAACCATGGCTGCAAGTCCATCATCTTCTCGAGCTCCTCGACCGTCTACGGCGACCCGGACAACCCGCCCGTCACCGAGGAAGACCCCAAGAAGCCCGCAACCAACCCCTATGGCTGGACCAAGTGGATGATCGAGCAGATCCTTATGGACGTCCACACCGCCGACCCCGAGTGGGACGTTGTGCTGCTCCGCTACTTCAACCCCATCGGCGCCCATCCGTCGGGCCTGATCGGCGAGGACCCCAAGGGCATCCCCAACAACCTGGTGCCCTATGTCGCGCAGGTTGCCGTGGGCAAGCTCGAGGCCGTTCAGGTCTTTGGCAATGACTACCCCACCCCCGACGGCACCGGCGTGCGCGACTATATCCACGTTTGCGACCTAGCCTCGGGCCACGTTGCCGCCCTCAACTGGATGAACGGCAAGACCGGCGTCGAGATCTTTAACCTGGGCACCGGCACCGGTACCTCGGTACTCGAGGTCGTCGCCGCCTTCTCCAAGGCCTGCGGCAAGGAGCTGCCCTATGTGATTCGCGAGCGCCGCGCCGGCGATATCGCCGCCAACTGGTGCGATGCCTCAAAGGCCGAGCGCATGATGGGCTGGAAGGCTCAGTACAACATCGCGGATATGTGCCGCGATAGCTGGAACTGGCAGAGCCACAACCCCAACGGCTTCGCCGACGCCGAGTAGCAAAAACCTACATACCGCTCTTGCCCCGATCTCACGTTTTGAGGTCGGGGCTTTTTCATGGCATGTAACCATTCGCCGAAAATCGACCAACTTTTTTATCTTGCCTGTACATGTTTAAACAACATGTTTTACAATAGGCATATCGAATCAGAACATCGGAGGCGGACTGCACACTTATCGGCAGGCCGACCCCACAACAAGAAGGTTGGTGAGCGCATTCATGGAGCGTGCAAGCGGCGTCCTCATGCCCGTCTCATCTCTGCCCGGACCATACGGAATCGGCGGCTTTGGCTGGAATGCCTACGACTTCGTCGATTTTCTCGCCTCGTGCAAACAACATTACTGGCAGATTCTGCCCCTTACGACGACCAGCTATGGCGATTCGCCCTATCAGTCGTTCTCGGCCCGCGCGGGCAACCCCAACTTTATCGACTTTGCCGAGCTTATCGAAGCCGGCTATCTGGAGCAGTGCGATATCGATGGTGTGTATCTGGGATCCGACCCCAGCAATGTCGACTATGGCGCTATCTTTGGCGGCCGCCGTCAGATTCTCGACCGCGCCGCTGAGCGCTTTGCTGCCGACAAGCCGGCCGATTTCGATGACTTTATCCAGGCCAACGAGGACTGGCTCATCCCCTACTGTGAGTTCATGACCGTCAAAGAGGAGTGCGGGCTCAAGGCCTTTTGGGAGTGGCCCGAGAAACTCCGCCGCCGCGGCGATGCATCCAGCAGGGTCTGCGCCGCCCATCCCGAGCGCATGCTTTACCACCAGATGACGCAGTACTTCTTCGATCGCCAGTGGAGCCGCCTCAAGGCCTATGCCAACGAGCGCGACATTCTCATCATCGGCGACCTACCCATCTATGTCTCGCGTGACTCCGTCGAGATGTGGGCCACACCTGAGCTCTTTAAGATCGACGCCGCAGGCAATCCCGTCAGCGTCGCGGGAACACCGCCCGATCAGTTCTCGGCCACCGGCCAGTATTGGGGCAATCCCATCTATGACTGGGATGCCATGGAAGCAGACGGTTTCTCCTGGTGGGAAGGCCGCATCCGAGCCGCCCTCGACATGTACGACATCATCCGTCTGGACCACTTCCGCGGTTTCGAGGCATTTTGGGAGGTGCCGTTCTCCTCTCCCGATTCGTCATATGGTTCATGGACGCAGGGACCCGGCCTCAAGTTCTTCAAGGCGCTCGAGGAAAAGCTCGGCACGCTTCCCATCATTGCCGAAGACCTGGGCTTTCTTACCCCTGGTGTCATCGACATGCGCGACACCACGGGCTTCCCTGGCATGAAGATCCTGCAGTTTGCCTTTGAGGGCACCAACTCGTACTACCTGCCGCACAACTACATTGCCAACACCGTCGCCTACGTCGGAACGCATGACAACGAAACGGCACGCGGCTGGTATGAGGGAACGGCCACCCCGCGTCAGCGCGAGCAGGCAGCCCTGTACACCCATCAGCAGGCCGGCGAACCCATGGCAGATGCACTCAATCGCACCATCGCCGCCAGCGTGAGCGACACGTGCATCTACACCATGCAGGACCTGCTCAACTTGGGCAACGAGGCGCGCATCAACACCCCTGCCACGCTGGGCGGCAACTGGACCTGGCGCATGCTCGACGGCGCCATCACCCGCGAGCTCGAGCACAAACTCACCGACTGGACCGAGACCTACTTCCGCATCCCGTCGGAAGCCGAAATCGAGCTTCCCCAATAGGAGCCACCGCGCCCGACCCCACCCCACCGTGCGGACGCGAACGCTTTTCCCGCGCGAGGCCACCCCAATCCCCTCGCGCGGGCTTCTTTTGAATTTCTGACATGTCGTCAACTCACCACAGGAGGAAACATGCCCCGTATCGATCTTGCGGATCTTGCCGAGCAGTCCTTTGGAACTTCACTCGAGCAACTCGATGACCGCCGCATTTACAAACTGCTGGTCAAGCTCGTGCAGGAGCGCTCCGCCGCCTGCCCGCTCAACAATGGCAAGAAAAAGCTCTATTACATCTCTGCTGAGTTTTTGATTGGCAAACTGCTGATCAACAACATGATCGACCTTGGCATCTATGCCGAGGTTAAAGACCAGCTCACCGCCGCCGGCCACGACCTCAACAAGATTGAGGAATTTGAGGTCGAACCGTCGCTGGGCAACGGCGGCCTGGGTCGCCTGGCCGCGTGCTTCCTGGATTCCATTGCCACGCTGGGCCTTACCGGTGACGGTGTGGGCCTCAATTACCATTACGGCCTGTTCCGTCAGCGCTTTGCCGACAACCAGCAAAAGGCCGTCCCCGACGAGTGGCTTAGCGAGCAGGACATCCTGATCGATGACGACCGCTCCTACACCGTCGAGTTTGGCGATTTTGCCGTCACCTCCAAGCTCGTCAACATCGATGTGCCCGGTTACGGTCAGCCCACCAAGAACCGCCTGCGTCTGTTCGACCTGGCAAGTGTCGACGACGGCCTGGTCCCCGGCAGCTCCATCGACTTCGACAAGACGAAGATCGCCAAGAACCTCACCTTGTTCCTCTATCCGGATGATTCCGATGAGCAGGGCCGCCTGCTTCGCATCTACCAGGAGTACTTCATGGTGAGCAACGCCGCCCAGCTCCTGATCGACGAGGCCGTCGAGCGCGGCAGCAACCTGCACGATCTGGCCGACTACGCCGTGGTCCAGATCAACGACACGCACCCCACCATGGTCATTCCCGAGCTCATCCGCCTGCTCACCACCGAGCACGACATCGAGTTTGACGAGGCCGTTGCCATCGTGCGCTCCATGGTCGCCTACACCAACCACACGATCCTTGCCGAGGCGCTCGAGAAGTGGCCGCTCACCAGCCTGCAGAAGGTCTCCCCTGCCATCGCCGACATTATCGTCAAGCTCGACGAGGTTGCCAAGGCCGAGCACGACGACCCGCGCGTCGCCATCATCGATGAGCACGACACCGTCCACATGGCCCACATGGACATTCACTTTGGCTTCTCCATCAATGGCGTCGCCGCGCTGCACACCAAGATTCTGGAGGACACCGAGCTTCACCCGTTCTACGAGATCTATCCCGAGAAGTTCTCCAACAAGACCAACGGCATCACCTTCCGCCGTTGGATCCACGGCGCCAACCCCGCGCTCGCCAGCCTGCTCGACGATGTGATCGGCACCGATTGGCGCAGCACCGGCGACTTGAGCAAGCTCGCCGAATTCGCTAACGACAAGGATGTTCTTGAGCGCCTGGCCGCCACCAAGGCCGAGGCCAAGACCATCATGCGCCAGTTCATGGCGCTCGAGCAGGGCGTGACGATCCCATCCAACGCCATCATCGACGTCCAGGTCAAGCGCATCCACGAGTACAAGCGCCAGCAGATGCTCGCGCTCTACATCATCTGGAAGTACCTCGACATCAAGAACGGTAACAAGCCCGAGCACCCCGTCACTATCATCTTTGGCGGCAAGGCGGCACCTGCCTATACCATCGCCCAGGATATCATCCACCTAATCCTGACGCTTTCCCAGTGGATCGCCAACGACCCCGACGTGGCCCCCTACCTGCAGGTCGTCATGATCGAGAACTACAACGTCACCGCCGCCGAGCGCGTGATTCCCGCTGCCGACATCTCCGAGCAGATCAGCCTGGCCTCCAAGGAGGCGAGCGGCACCTCTAACATGAAGTTCATGCTCAACGGCGCTTTGACCCTGTGCACACTCGACGGCGCCAACGTGGAGATTGCCGAGCTCGTAGGCGACGAGAACATCTACACCTTTGGTGCCTCTTCCAAGCAGGTCGAGCAGCTCTACGCCGACGGCAGCTATGACGCCAGCGCGCTCTATCGCAAGCCCGGCATCAAGCTGCTGGTGGACTTCATCACCAACCCCGCCTTTATGGCGACCGGCAACGCCGAGCGCCTGCAGCGCCTGCACGACGACATCAAGGGCAAGGACTGGTTTATGGCCCTGCTCGACATTGAGGAGTACATCCAGACCAAGGAGCGCATGCTGGCAGACTACGAGGACCAGGACGCTTGGATGCGCAAGGCGCTGATCAACATCGCCAACGCCGGCACCTTCTCGTCTGACCGCACGATCTCCCAGTACAACGACGAGATCTGGCACCTGAGCTAATTTCGTTTCCTTTACCCATCCTCTTGAAAGCGGAGTCGCGGCAACGCGGCTCCGCTTTTTTGCCCGCGTGTTGCCCGTGGCCCGCCTCGACAAAATCGTCTCAATCTGTAACACCTACTCGGCCAAAACGGCCCTACCTGTTACAGATCAAGACAAACCGGTCCTTTCCCTAGGGTTTATCTCAATCTGTAACATCTAACGTCTGAAATCCGCCCTTACTGTTACAGATCGAGACAAAAGGATAAGCCGGCTAATACAATCTCGTTCTGTAACAGGTAGCTGCCGAAATCAGCCTCCCGTGCTACAGATCGAGATGAAAGGATAGGCAGCTCGATGCTGTCTCAATCTGTAACATCTAGACCCAATTTGGCCCTCCTCCTGTTACAGATCAAGACAAACCGGCAGATGAACGGCCCCAGCACAAGGAAAGGCTCCCCCTCTCGCCCAGCGGACGGGAGGGGAGCCTTATATGTGACCACGGCAAAAGGATGGCAAAGCCGCAGTCGCCCAAAAGGAGGGCCTGATTGGATCGGGCCTAGATAAGGTTCTTGCCAGACACCTTATCGAAGAGATGGGTCGCGTTCTTCTCGAACTTGAACCAAATGGGGTCGCCCGCCTTGAGCGCACCCTTGGCCTCGAGATCGACGACGGGGATGATCAGGACAAACTGGCCGTCGGGAGACATCACGTGAACGTGCTCGGTCGAACCCATGAGCTCGGTAACCTCGATGGTGCCCTGAAGCGCACCCTCCTCGCCCTTTTCGGCAAGCAGAATCTGCTCGGGACGTACTCCGGCCGTGATCTCCTTCACGTCGCCGCCGTCCCAATTAAGGGCGAGCTGAGCGCAGGTCTCGGGGGCCAGCGCGACATTCATGTCGTCGGTCTTGACGGTAAAGCCGTCGCCCGAGCGCACCAGCTGGGCATCGAAGAAGTTCATCTGCGGCACGCCGATGAAGCCGGCGACGAAAATGTTCGCGGGATGGTTGAAGACCTCCTGCGGCGTGGCGATCTGCTGGACAACGCCGTCCTTCATGACCACGATACGGTCGCCGAGAGTCATGGCCTCGGTCTGGTCGTGAGTAACATAGATGAACGTACCCTTGATCTCGTGGCGCAGCTTGATGAGCTCTGCACGCATCTGGTTACGAAGCTTGGCGTCCAGGTTGGACAGCGGCTCGTCCATCAGGAAGACCTTGGGGTCACGCACGATGGCGCGGCCGATGGCGACGCGCTGGCGCTGGCCGCCCGAAAGCGCCTTAGGCTTGCGGTCGAGGTACTCGGTGATACCCAAGATCTCGGCAGCGGAGCGAACCTTGCGGTCGATCTCGTCTTTGGGGACCTTCTTGAGCTCAAGCGTAAACGCCATGTTCTCGTACACCGTCATGTTGGGGTACAGAGCGTAGCTCTGGAACACCATGGCGATGTCGCGGTCCTTGGGCGCCACGTCGTTGACGCGCTTGCCGTCGATGAGCACATCGCCCGAGGTAATGTCCTCCAGGCCGGCAACCATGCGCATCGTCGTGGACTTACCGCAACCAGAGGGACCAACGAGAACGACGAACTCCTGGTCGTGAACGGTGAGGTTGAAGTCCTCTACAGCGAGCACGCCATCCTCGGTAACCTTAAGGTTATGCTTCTTCTCCTCGGTCTTCTTCTTTTTGCCAAAGAAGCCCTTCTTTTTGGACTCGGTGTTGGGATACACCTTCTGAACATGTTTGAGAACGATCTCGGCCATGTCTTTACCTTTCGATGTGCGGCGCCGCGCTGAGGGGCGCCGCAGAAACTTGCAAAACAGTTACGGCATCAGCCCTTGACGGCACCTGCCACCACGCCGTCGATGATGTACTTCTGGCAGAGGATGTACATGATGACGATGGGGATAACGACCATCATGATGCAGGCCATCATGGGGCCGAGCTCGACGTGGCCATAGCCGCCGCGGAAGTACTGGATCAAGATAGGAATGGTCTTGTACTTGGTGGAGTCGAGCGTAAGGTAGGGCAGCAGGTAGTCGTTCCAGACCCACATGGTCTCGAGAATGCCAACCGAAAGATAGGTGGGCTTCATGATGGGAAGGACGATCTTAAAGAACACCTGGACCGGGTTGCAGCCGTCGATCATGGCCGCCTCCTCGATCTCGAGTGGGATGTTCTTTACAAAGCCGGCGAACATAAAGACCGCCAGGCCCGCGCCAAAGCCGAGGTAGATAAAGCAGATGTTGAACGGCGTGTTGAAGCCGATGCGGTCCGCCAAATTGGACAGCGTGAACATGAGCATCTGGAACGGTACGACCATCGAGAACACGAACAGGTAATAGAAGAAGTTCGAGATCTTGCTGTTGACGCGAACCACGTACCAAGCGCACATGGAGCAGCACACCAAGATCAGCACGACCGACGTGACCGTGATGATGAGCGAGTACATAAATGCCGAGGCAAAGCCCTGCTCGTTAAGGGCGTGCACGTAGTTTGCAAGGCCGTTGAACGTCTCGGGCGTGAGCAGATCGAACGCCGTGGTGGTGCTGATTGCGGTCGCTTTCTTAAAGGAATTGAGAGCAATCATGAACACAGGGTAGATCCATGCGAGCGACAGAATCGTAAAGAAGATCGAGAGCGCGCGATTAATAGCCTTATCGCGTTTCATTACTGCTGCACCTCCTTGGACCTCGTGGCCTTAAGCTGAATCATGGAGATGGCTACGACCAGGATGCAGAAGACAACGGCCTTGGCCTGGCCAATGCCCTGCCATGCGATGCCGGCACGTGAGTAGAACGTGTTGTAGATGTTCAGGGCGAGCATCTCGGTGGAGTGCGCGGGGGCACCACCGGTAAGGGCGAGGTTCTGGTCGAACAGCTTAAAGCCGTTGGTGATGGACAGGAACAAGCAGATGGTGATGGTCGGCATCAGGTTAGGGATCTTAACCTTCCAAAACGTCTGCCATGCCGTGGCACCGTCGACCTTGGCGGCCTCGATGTAGTCGGACGGAATGGACTGCAGACCAGCGATGTAGATGATCATCATGTAGCCGACCTGCTGCCACAGGGTCAGGATGATAAGGCCCCAGAAGCCGGCGGCGGAGTTAAGGGCAATGAGCTGGGCGCCCACGTTGGAGAGCAGGCAGTTGATCAGAATCTGCCAGATGTAGCCCAGCACGATGCCGCCGATCAGGTTAGGCATAAAGAAAATCGTACGGAAGATGTTGGTGCCTTTGAGCGCCTTGCGGGTAAGCGCCTGCGCAATTGCCAGGGCGATCACGTTGATGAGCACCGTCGACAGGAAGGCAAACGCCACGGTAAAGAAGAACGACGTGGCAAACTGCGGATCGGACAGCGCGCGCACGTAGTTCGCGATACCGACAAAGTGCGCGTTGTTAATGGTAATAAACTGGCAGAACGAGAGATAGAAGCCCTGGATAAAAGGGATCACGAACCCGATCATAAACGCCAGGCAC
>CAUDDU010000015.1 GCA_958448375.1 uncultured Collinsella sp. | reverse complement strand
CCTACTCCGCGGTCCACGTGATCGTCGAGGGAGCCAAGAGCCTCAACTCATATTCGGATGCCTACGCGGCAAAGATCAATGAGGTCAAGGGCAATATAGAGAAGATCCGCGAGGAGCGTGAGAAGGCGCGCGCTCAGGAGCTGATGGTCGACACGCCGGCAAGCTTGGATACGGCCGAGCGCGAGGCGAATATGCTCTTTGGGATTGAACAGGGCAACATCGACCGTATGGCCGAGGGCAGCGAGGAGCGCGTCCAGGCTCAGGCCGAGTTGGACCAGCGCCGCGCCGCCGCTGACCAGCATTTTGCCGATGCCCGCGCCGAGCTTTCCGATCTGGGCGAATGCTCCTGGTACATCCAGGACCGCGGTAACATCGCAAGCTACTCGAGCGTCGAGAGCGACAGTTCTTCGATCGAGGCCATCGCCACGGTGTTCCCATTTATCTTCTTTGTCGTCGCTGTGCTCATCAGCCTCACCACCGCCACGCGCATGGTTGAGGAGGAGCGTACACTTATTGGCCTGTACAAGGCGCTCGGCTATTCACGTGGGCGTATCCTGTCCAAATACGTGGACTACTCGCTGTGGGCGTGTCTGATCGGCGGCGTGCTTGGCAACATCATCGGATTTGTGGGCCTGCCGCTGTTCCTGTTTACGGTGTTCGACGACATGTACTCGCTGCCCCAGATGCTGCTTTCGTACGATATCGTGTCGTCGCTCGTGTCGGTAGCGCTGTTTGCCGTGGGCGTGGTGGGCGCCACGATTATCGCCTGCCGCCACGAGATGGCCGAGACGCCGGCTTCGCTCATGCGTCCCAAGGCGCCGCGTGCCGGCTCACGCATTCTGCTCGAGCGTATCGGATTTATCTGGCGCCGCATGGGCTTCTTAAACAAGGTGGCGGCGCGTAACCTGTTCCGCTACAAAAAGCGCGCCTTTATGACCATCTTCGGTATCGCCGGCTGCACAGCGCTCGTGATCTGCGGTATGGGCATCCGTGACACGTCGGTGGCGCTTTCGCCCAAACAGTACGGGCATATCACGCGCTACGACCTGCTGGCGGTCGCCAATCCCGACGATTTTTCGCAGACGTGCGCGGCATTGGATGAGCGCAGCGCGGCCAATGATTCCAACGTGACCGTGACCTCAACCCTGCCGATTATGACCGACAACGTCACCTTTACGTTTGGTGGCAAGAGCGAGACTGTGCAGCTCATCGTGATTCCCGACGACCGCACGGGTGACTTGGGCGATTACGTGCGCCTGGAGGATGAGTCCAAAGAACCGCTGTCTTTGCGTGACGGAGACGTGTATCTGAGCAAAAGTTCACAGCTGGTACTGGGGATTCAGCCGGGCGATACGGCGCACGTCCAGGATTCGTCGCTCAATGTTGCCAAGGTCAAAGTCAGTGACATTTCGCTCAACTATCTGGGCAACACGCTTTACATGACGCAGGGCACCTATGAGCGCGCGTTCGGTCGAAGCGCGCGCCTTAACGGCGTCTTTGTGCTGCTTAAGGGCTCGTCGGCCGATCAGATTGCGTTTAGCAAGAAGCTTAAGAGCGACGGTTGGCTCACCATCTCGAGCACGGCTGAACATTGGCAGAACTTCGAGGCGAACTTCACTATCATCAATTCCGTCGTGGTGCTCGTGACCTTTATGGCGGCGTGCCTATCGTTTGTGGTGGTGTTTACGCTGTCCAACACGAATATCTCCGAGCGCGAGCGCGAGCTGGCGACCATCAAGGTGCTGGGCTTCCGCCGTGGCGAGGTGCACCACTACGTCAACAAGGAGACGTTGATCCTCACGGCGATCGGCGCTGCGCTGGGCGTGCCGCTGGGCGGCTTGCTGGCCGAGAGCTTTACCTACATTTTGCAGATGCCGTCGCTGTACTTTGACGTCGAGGTCGAGCCACTGAGCTACGTGCTCGCCGTGCTGCTGGCCTTTGGCTTTACGTTTATCGTCAACCTCGCCACCAACCGAACGCTCAACAAGATCGACATGGTCGGCGCCCTCAAGAGCGCCGAGTAGCCTGCCAAAAAGGGACAGGTTTATTTTGGCAGGTTTTATCTGGGCAAACGCCGGGCAGCCTATAGGTGGCCCGGCGTTTGCCCCGTTTTGCTGGGGATGTTTGTCGTTCGGTGCTCTTACTGGCCAATCCAGTGTTGCGCATAGCTCTTAATGTCCTCGGTAAAACCGTCAAGGTCGTCAAGGGTGATCACGCTGTCGATAAGCAAATTGGCTATCTCGCGGTGCATTGTGCTGCGGCGAATGTCGTTTGCAATTACGCCTGAGGACAGCTTGTCTCTATTGAGGCTCTCTTCTAGTGCCCAAAATCTACTGGACGCTTCGCTGTCGCCATTCAGTATCTCAACGTACTGGCCGATGAGCTTTTCCATATAACGTTCTTGCCATTGAGGAAGCGTTTTCTTAAACAGCTTCCAGTCGCTTTCGGCTACGTCGCGCATATGTCCTCCGCTCGTCAAACGGGCTTTTCATTTGCCTTTTATTCTATTTGCTTTTCGCTCTCAGGCGTGGATGAGAGGCTCTCTTTAGCCTTCGAGATAGGGCTTGAATGGGTCGTATGCCACAAAATGGTCCTATCTACTATGTTTAATTGGATACCCTCAACCATGCCGGGAAAACAAAAAACAAAACCGCAGGTAGAAGGCCTGTCGATTTTCGAAAAGGCGGTCATGGTTGGCCCCATCGAGTTAAACGTAGTAGATGGCCCCATTTCGTGGCGGACCATCAAACGAACGCCGATGCTTGTGCTGTAGCCGCTCCGATCATACGTAAGTTGCGGTGGAATAGTTCCTAGATTCAGCCATTTGCGGGCTAAGCAGGAACTATTTCACCGCAACTGAATTTCAGGCCAGGCACCCGCAGCAAGAAGACGAATAACCTCGGCGAGTATGTAAACGCAGGACCCTCCGACCCCGCCCGACGATTTCGATTGGCGACCTTTGACGGAGTCAAGGGAGGAGCCAAATCGAAATACGTCGGGCGGGGTCGGAGGGCCCGATGGGATAGATTTCGGCCGAGGCTATTCGTCGCCGAAGCTGATGCCCAACGCCTTGGCCTCGCGTACCAGGTCGCTCTGGGGATCGACATACTTGAGCTTGCCGGCGACATCCTCGAGCGGCATGTGGCACATCTTGCCGTCACGCAGGGCAATCATGTAGCCAAACTCGCCGCGTAGGCAGCCGAGAGCCGCCTCGACGCCGCACTGGGTCGCAAAGATGCGGTCCTGGGCGTCGGGCTGGCCGCCGCGCTGCGTGTGGCCGGGGATGGCGACGCGGGTCTCGCGACCGGTCTTGGCCTCGATCTCCTTGGCGATGTCGTAGACGATCGACGGGCTCGTGCGCTCGGCGAGCTTTTTCTTGTACTCCTTCTTGGACAGCGCCGCGTCCTCCTTGGAGATAGCGCCCTCGGCGACGGCTACAATCGTAAAGCGGCTGCCGGTTTCCATGCGATGCTCGATGGTCTTGATGACGTTATCCATGTCGTAGGGGATCTCGGGAATCAAGATGACATCCGCGCCGCCCGCGACGCCGGCGTACAGCGGGATCCAGCCAACCTTGTGGCCCATGATCTCGATGACAAACACGCGGCCGTGGCTCGAGGCGGTAGTGTGGATGTCGTCGATGCACTTGGTGGCGACGTCGATGGCGCTCGTAAAGCCAAACGTCAGCTCGGTGCCCCATGTGTCGTTATCGATGGTCTTGGGCAGGGCGATAACGTTGAGGCCCTCTTCGCGCAGGCGGTTGGCGGTCTTGGTGGAGCCGTTACCGCCCAGCATAAACAGGCAGTCGAGCTGCAGCTTGTGATAGGTGTGGACCATCGCCGGCACCTTCTCGACACCATCGGCCTCGGGGGTATCCAGACGCTTGAACGGCGTGCGGCTCGTGCCCAGGATGGTGCCGCCGCGGGTGAGGATTCCGCTAAAATCGGCGGGCGTCATGACGCGGAACCTGCTGTAGATAAGGCCCTGGTAGCCGTCCTCAAAACCATAGATCTCGATAGGTTCTTCGCTATTGGTCATAAGCGTTTTGACGATGCCGCGCATGGTGGCGTTGAGCGCCTGACAGTCGCCGCCACTGGTAAGAAGACCGATCCTGAGCATGATGAATCCTTCCGGGCAAGTTATAACATGCGCATAAGTTTACCCCCGCACACTGTTGATACGGGGGTAAAACGTGTTAGCCCAAGCGTATGGAAATGTAAGCAACGTCAGGGAACGTAAGGTCGACGGGCCTGGCTCCTTACAGTGCGAAGGCATCGACGTTGCCCCAGTGGCGGCGCAGCGTAATAGCGGCGGCGGGTTCGGTATTGTCAAAGACGACCGACCATTGCGTATTGCTGGTGATGTCTTCCGGATTGGGCTCTTGGGCTGCGGCGCGAAGGGCCTTCCAAGCGACTGCCTCGTCCTGGGCGCCGGCATGGGCGTCGAGGACATCGGCGATTGCGACGGCGCGCTCTTTACCATGGCCCAGCTCGTCATTCTTTTGGTTGGGCAGCACTTCGTCGCCATAGCAGGCGTAGAAGTTCGTAACCTGGCGTACGGGAGTCGCTTTGAAAGCACGGTCCGGATCGCGCGGATCCCACTCTACTACGCGCGCGTCACCGGCGGCGTCGTTGATAAAGAAGTGGTAATCGCGTCCTGCCATGGCGTGCATGTCGTAGGCGGAAAGCAGGTCGACAGCTTCTTGCGTGGTGGCGGCACGGTCGAGCACCAGACGGATGGCGAGCGAGGTATTGATGACGGGGCGTTGCGTGTCCTGGTCACAGGGCTTGGAATCCAGAGTGAGTACGGCAATGGACACGCCGCATTCGTTAACACCGTCGAGCTGGGCAAACGGGCCCATGAGTGCGGCGGCGCGTCCGCCGACGGAGTCAAGCGGAGTGTTATCGCCCAGGTTGTTAAGGGCGGCAAACCCGATGGAGGCATAGCCGTCGCGTGGGTGATTGCGCACCAGCAGCGCCGAGGTGTCGTCCTTAAAGTCGTAATTGCGACCGGTGCGCACGCGGCCTTCGGCATCCACGGCGACAAAAGCGCTACAGGCAAACTGGGGCGCCTGGACATGTGCCGACACGCCGGGCAACACCTGCGCCACCACGGCATCGATGTAGGCCTGGTCGTCGCGCACGCCAGCGGCGATGATGTGATCAAGATCGTAGTCGTAGGCGATGTCGATTGCGTACAGATCATAGCCATCCGCGTAGCCGGTCAGGCGTTTGAGCGACGCGGCGGACTTGATTTGCTTGCGGTAAACGATACCGGCGGCAGCGGCAAGGCCGACGGCGACTCCCGCGACACCGCAGGCGATGGCAATGTTACGTGGCTTCATGACGGCTCCTCTCGTCCTGTTAGCGTAATTGTCGCAAAAGGAGTGCGGGCATGATGGCTCAACTTGGTGAGCGGCGCGGGATTAAACATGGAATGAAGAGTGCGGGGCTGGCGTGGCGGGGTATGCTGGAGGGGACCATCAACCCAGCGAAAGGGGAGAGCATGACGGATCAGGAAATGCCCGAGCGCGCGCACGTGACGGCCGACGATATCGAGGCCGCCAACGACCTTATCGACTTTATCGAGGCATGCCCCAGCATGTTCCATACGGCGGCGACCATTATGGCCGAGCTCGACGAGGCGGGCTTTACCTACCTGCCCGAGAATGCGGCGTGGGACATCGAGCCGGGCGGGCGTTATTACACGCAGCGCAACACCTCGAGCGTTGTTGCCTTTAAGGTGGGCGAGGACCTGGCCGCGACGTGGGGCGAGGACGGCGTTGCCGGTGACTATCATTTTCAGCTCACGGCATCGCACAGCGATTCACCGACGTTTAAGGTCAAGGCCGTGCCCGAGCTTGACGGTGCGGGCGAGACGCTGCGCTTGAACACCGAGGCCTACGGCGGCATGATCGACTACACCTGGTTCGATCGCCCGCTGGCGCTCGCGGGCCGCGTGCTGGTGCGCGAGGGCGACCGTATCGAGAGCCGCCTGCTTGCCACCGAGCGCGAGGTCGCTATCGTTCCGAGTCTTGCTATCCATATGAACCGCGGCGTTAACGAGGGCTTTGCTCCCAATCGCGCCGTCGATCTGTGCCCGCTCATCAGCGCCGGTGATCTTAAGCAGGGCGACTTCGATGCCCTGATCGCCGAAGAGCTGGACGTTGAGCCCGAGCAGATTCTGGGCCGCGATCTGTTCCTGGTCAATCGTCAGGATGCGCGCATTTGGGGCTGGGCTGACGAGTTTATCTCGACGCCCAAGCTCGATGACCTGGCCTGCGCCTACACCTCGCTGCAGGCATTTTTGGGTGCCGAGAATGCGCACGACGTTTCGGTCTTTTGCTGCTTTGATAACGAGGAGGTTGGCTCCGAGACCAAGCAAGGCGCCATGTCGACGTTCTTGGCCGATGCACTGCGCCGCATTAACGGCTCGCTGGGCTTTGACGACGAGTCGTACCATCGTGCACTTGCTGCCTCGATGCTTGTAAGTTGCGACAATGCACATGCCGTGCACCCCAACCACGCCGAGAAGTGCGACGCCCGCAACCAGGTGGTGCTCAACGGCGGTATCGTCATCAAGGAGGCAGCCAACCAGCACTATTGCACCGATGCCTTTAGCCGCGCGGTGTTCCAGGCCATCTGCGATGACGCCGACGTGCCCACGCAGGCCTTCGCCAACAAGAGCGATATGGCCGGCGGCTCCACGCTCGGCAATCTGTCCAATATGCAGGCGAGCATGCATGCTGTGGACGTGGGCCTGCCGCAGCTTGCCATGCACTCGAGCTACGAGACCGGCGGTGTGCGCGACGTGATGTACGCCATCCGCGCCCTCACCGCCTTCTACGAGCGAAACCTAACCATCAACGGAGCCGAAAGCGTTGAGCTCTAAATGCGAGCCGAAGAAATGAAGGCCGAGCGTGGGGCTCAGCTTATTGATCGGGGTTTACAGCTGTTCGTCGCCGCTTGCCATGAGTCAGGGGTCGACGTTTCCAAGGCGCGACCAACGAGTGCTGAAGAACTCAAGCGTAACGCCTATTCGGACCGCTATGACGAGGAGACGGACTGGCTCTAATAAGCGAAGTGTCGAAAACGCTAGATGTATGTTTGATATCACTTTGGCGAGAGTGTCGCAGACAGAACTATCGGTATGGCGCAAGCCAACCTGACTCCATTGCGCCAAACCTACCAAAAAGGGACAGGTTCATTTTGGCAGGTTTTATCCGGGCAAATGTCGCAATGCCAACAGCTGGACAGAATTGTTAAGACACCGCAGGTTGAGCAAGCGTCAGCGAGCGATGTCAGGGCGAACAAGTTGGCATGAAAAAGGCAAGGCATAGACCTTCTGGTCATGCCTTGCCTTTTGAATGACAAATTGTCGCTCTGGGCGGCGCGCAGCGTCGAGGGGTTCCGGCGTTTGGTAAAACACCGGAACAATTAGTGTTCGATCCAGCAGCGCAGGGTCTCGCCGGCCTGCAGGTGACGCAGGTTCTCCGCTGCGATGTCGACAACGTTGTTGAGCGTGGCGGCCAGGTGGAACCAGCCCGAGATGTGCGGCGTGATGAGCATGTTGGGCGCATCCCACAGCGGGCTTGTTGCGGGCAGTGGCTCAGGGTCGGTGACATCGACCGCGGCACCGGCAAGGTGTCCGGACTCAAGAGCGGCAACCAGATCGTCGGCAACCACAAGATCGCCGCGGCCGCCGTTGGCAAAGAAGGCGCCCGGTTTCATCGCGGCGAAGAACTCGGCGTTCGCCAGGCCGCGGGTCTCGGGTGTGCTGGGCATAAAGGATGCGACGATGTCAGCCTCGGCCAGACGCTCGGGCAGGGCGTCCATGCTGTCCATGTCCTCAAACACAATGGGGTAGACGAGCGGATGGCGCTTGATGCCGCGGACGTGCGCACCCATGTTGCGGCAGAGCGTGGCGAAGTGGCCACCGATATCGCCCGCGCCCAGCACCAGCACATTGGCGTTTTTGAGCGAGGTGACCGGCCCCAAATCCTCCCAGCGATGCTCGCGCTGCAGGTCCTGGTAGCCGGGCAGGCGCTTCATCATAGACAGCACCATGGCAAACATGTGCTCGCTCACGGCCTGGCCGTAGGCGCCCACCGAGCAAGACAGTTTGGCGTCGACCGGCACGGTGCCGGCGGCAAGGTAGTCGTCATAGCCGGCGGTTTGCAATTGCAACAGCTGGAGATGCTCGCATGCCGTGAGCATGTCAGGGTCGATGTTGCCCAGGATCACGTCGGCATCGGCGACCTGCTCGTGCGTGGCGGCGTCGGCGCTCGTGTAGATAAAGTCCTCGCCCGGAGCGCTCGACTCAAGAATTGCGCGATGACGGTCGTTGACGGGCAACAAAACCAGAATGTTCACAAGCAGTCCTCTCCGCTCGACCTGCCAAAAAGGGACAGGTTTATTTTGGCAGGTTGTATCAGGCAAAACGTTCAAATAAAACGCCGGGCTACGCGATGGTTAACATATCCATCGCAAAGCCCGGCGCATCCACAGCTACCAGCTGAGCAGCTCGTAGCCGTCCTCGGTCACCACGAGCTGTACCTCGCATTGGGACGAATCGCTGCCGTCCTTGGTGCGCACGCACCAACCGTCACCCTTGCTAATCTTGATGTCGGGCGCTCCGGCATTGACCATGGGCTCGATGGTAAAGACCATGCCCGGGGCCATGATGGTGTCCACATCGGGCGCCTCGGTGGTAAAGCCCACAAACGGGTCCTCGTGGAACTCCTTACCGATGCCGTGTCCGCCGTACTCGCGCACCACGCTAAAACCGGCGTCCTCGACCGTTTTTTGCACGGCCTCGGCCATAACGGACAGCGGCAGCCATGGCTTGACGGCCGCCAGACCCGCCTCCACGCTGGCGCGGGTGACGTCGACCAGGCGCTGGCGCTCGGCCGAGACCTCGCCGATGCAGAACATGCGGCTCGAGTCGCTAAAGTAGCCGTCTAAGATCGTGGAGCAGTCCACGTTGATGATGTCGCCCTCGTGCAGCACGTCCGTATCGCAGGGGATGCCGTGACAGACCACGTCGTTGATCGAGGTACACACGCTTTTGGGGTAGCCCTCATAGTTGAGGTCGGCCGGCGTGCCGCCGTGCTCGACGGTGTAGTCATAGATCATCTGGTCGATCTGGTTGGTGGTCATGCCCGCGGCGATGTGCTCGCCTACGTAATCGAGCACGCCCACGTTGATGGCGGCCGAGCGCTTGATGCCCTCGATATCGGCGGGCGTCTTGTAGAGCGTGCGGGGCAGAACCTCCCAGCCCTCTTCCCACAAGCGCTCAAGGCGCTCATCGAAGGCGCTATGGCATTTCTTATATTTTTTGCCGCTGCCGCACCAGCAGGCGTCGTTGCGGCCGGGCACGGGTCCATTGTCAAACATGGCTAACTTCCTTTCATTCGCAGCTAGTATAGCCCACTCACAGGGCAGCTGCGCGTTAGTAGCTCACCTGGCAGGGAATGCCGAGGGCACGCGCGCGCGCGGCAATGGCGTCGAGGGCCTCGGGTGCTGCTTTGGCAAGGCCGGCGATTGGTGTCTCGCGCGCCACCGTGTAGATGGTCGCTTCTTGTGGGCGAATGCGCTCAAGCGCCGCGAGCCAGGGGGCAACGTACTCCTCGCCGGTGTTGTCGATGGGCTTGCCCAGATACTCACCGGTCAAAAAGATCGTCTGGATAATAACGTGACCGTCAAAGCTTGCGAACGTCTCAATCTGGTGCTCAACGTCGTAGGGGCCAACGGGCTGGTCGAGCAGCTGGATAAACGCCGAGTCGGCGGTATCGAGCTTAAGAATGTTGTCATCGACCATCATGAGCGCGTCGTGCACCTCGGGGCGGTCGGCGCGCGTGCCGTTGGAGAGCACGGCGATCTTGGAGTTTGGGGCAAGCTCGTCGCGCAGCGCGACGGCGCCGGCGATGGCCTGCGGAAACTCCGGTGCGGCGGTGGGCTCGCCGTTGCCTGCGAAGGTGATCACATCGGGGAGCTCGCCCTCGGCTGCCATCTCGCGCAGCTTTGCCTCGAGCGCGTCGAGTACCACGGCAGCTGTGTTGTGCGGCTCATGGCAGGGGCGCTCGGCGTTGAGGCCGTTTTCGCAGTAAATGCAGTCGAACGTGCAGATTTTGCCGCTGGCCGGCATCATGTTGACGCCGAGCGAGAGGCCAAGGCGACGGCTGCGAACGGGCCCAAAGATGGGGCTGGCATTCAAAAACGTAGACATAGGCATATGCTCCTCAAGACAATTGTGCC
>CAUDDU010000014.1 GCA_958448375.1 uncultured Collinsella sp. | reverse complement strand
GGCTTTACACCCCAGGCGTGCTATGCCGAGAAGATCTGGCGCATGATGAGCGATTTCCTCGCGCTGCCCGAGGTACGTGCGGGGTATTCGGACTACATGAGCATGCTTAACGAGCGCGGCGTTACCGCCATCAAGGAGATGGCGTTTGATGACTACTACGGTTTTGCCGACGAAATGGCTCGCCGTGAGGAATCTGGTGAGCTGACGGTTCGCGTCTCTATGATGTCGCAGCCGGTGGGTGCCGGTGCAAATCTGGCATATGCCCGCGAGGCACGAGAGCGCTTCCGGGGACCGTTCGTTCGTTTTTCTGGCTTCAACCGTATGACCGATCGCGGCGTATGGGCGGGGCTTGCCGAGATGATTGACCCCTATGAGGACACGGCCGATGCGGGCGCTGCCGGCAAGACGGTTGTCGAGGAGCCCGAGTGGGATCTGATTGAGAACGAGCTGCGCGCAATTGATGCTGACGGCTTCCGATATTCCTTGCATTGCCAGGGCGATGGCGCCGTTCGTCGCACCGTGGCGCTCTATGCCTCGCTGCCTCGAGACGAGCATGGACGGTTGCTTCGCCGCCATGCGATTACCGATCTCGAGAACTCTGATCCGACCGATCTTGTCAAGTTTGGCAAGTTAGGTGGAATTTGCGAGGTCTATCCGCAGATTCTGACGCTGGACCGGCGCGAGGATTGCCTGTCGATGATGCGTCGACAAATTGGCAAGACGCGACTTTTGCACAGCTGGAATCGCCGCGGCATGGAAGATTCCGGATGCACGGTGTGCTGTGGTACGGATTTGCCGCTGCTGATTCCGAGCCTGGGCGAGTCAATCTACAGTGCGTGCGGCGGATACTTCGACGATGGACTGCCCGTGAATGAGGCCAACGCGCTGACGCTTGTCGAGCTCTTGCGTGCTTGGACTGCCGGGGGCGCGTACGATCTGATGCGCGAAGACGAGCTGGGTACGCTCGAGGTTGGCAAGCTTGCCGATATCTGCGTGCTCGATCGGGATGTGTTCGACCTCGATTATCGCGACGCACGCGATCTTGCGGTTGACATGACGATGTCGGACGGACAAATCGTGTTCGATCGAAATAAGGAGGCATAAGATGTCTGAATCCAAACCGACGCTGCACCGCGAACAGATTGCGGGCATGAATATCCACTACATCATGTGGTCGCTCGATTACTTCCTTGATGTGCAGCAACGTTTGGGCTTTGAGTCCATTGAGCTGTGGTGTGCGGAGCCGCATGTGACGCTCGACCACACGGGCTACTTTGAGGCTGAGGTCCTGGCGAAAAAGGCTGCAGACCGTGGGCTTAGGTATCGTACTCTATGCCCCGAGAATGTTGTCTATCCTTGGCAGTACTGCGCACGCAAACCGCTGCATGAACAGCGCAGCCTGGCGTACTTTAAGCACGGCATTGAGCTTGCCGAGGTACTTGGGTGCGACCGCATGTCCATCAACTCGGGCTGGGGCGACTGGGACGAGGACCGCGAGGAAGCCTGGAAGCGCAGCCGCGAGCACTTGTCCATTCTGGCGGAGTATGCCGGCGAGCACGGTCTGGTGCTTACGATGGAAAGCCTGCGTCCCGAGGAGAGCAACCTTGTGACGACGGTTTCCGATGCGAAGCGCATGATTGACGAGGTCGCGAGCCCGTACTTACAGCCCATGGTTGATACAACCGCGATGGGCGTTGCAGGCGAGACGCTCGAGGACTGGTTTGCCGCCTTTGGTGATGGGGCAATTCACGAGATGCACTTTATCGACGGTGACCCGTATGGCCATCTGGTGTGGGGCGATGGCAAGCACGATATGGACGCCTTCGTCGCCACACTCAACGCCCATGGTTTCGACGGCATACTGGGCCAGGAAATCACGGACGGTCGTTACTACGATGACCCGGCGGCGGCAGATGCCAAGAACATGGCCGCATTCGAGAAATATCTGATTGACTAAAACAACTATCGGCCACGCAGCCAACGTCATTGATTGCGGCCAAACAAGAAAGGAACTGGATATGAACGCACACGATCTGATCAAAGAGGCAATTGCCGAGAAGGGCAAGTTCGACAGCGTCTACTGGATTGCTTGCGGTGGCTCCATGATCGATTTGATCCCGGCCCATGAGCTTCTGCAGCGCGAGGCAACCACCTTCACTTCGTATATCTATACGGCTCGCGAGTTCGATATCATGCGTCCGCGTCGTCTGGGCGAGAAGTCCCTGGTCATCGCTTGTAGCCACAGTGGCAACACCCCTGAGGTCGTCGAGGGCTGCGAGATTGCCCTTGCTGCCGGCGCTACGGTGATCGCCCAGACCGACAACGCTGGATCTAAGATCGACACCGGTAAATGGACCACGTGGGTCTACCCGTGGGGCGAGGGCGTGCCGCAGGCCGAGGTCCCCGCTGGCATTTCGCTGTCGCTTGCGGCAGAGCTGCTCGATCAGCAGGAGGGTTACGCCGATCTTGCCGATATGTATGCCGGTATCGCCGAGATGGATAAGATTCTTCCCCCGGCACGCGAGAAGGTAAATGCCGAGCTGGGCGATCGCTTTGCCAAGCTTTGCCAGGAGCACGAGTTCTTCTATATTCTGGGCAGCGGTCCCAACTTTAGCCAGACCTACGGTTTCGCTATCTGCTCTCTTATGGAGATGCAGTGGCAGCACTGCAGCTACATCCACTCTGCCGAGTACTTCCACGGCCCCTTCGAGGCTACTCAGGATGGCGTTTTTTACTTCCTGCAGATGGGCTCCAGCGAGTGCCGTGCTATGGACGAGCGCGCCCTGGCGTTCCTTAAGACGCATACCGATACGCTGATGGTGCTCGATGCCAAGGAGTACGGTATGGAAGCCGTGCCGGCGAGCGTCCGTGCCTATCTGGACCCGGTGCTGTTCTACGCCATGAACTGCGAGCTGCGTGCCGCACGCGGCAAGGTGTTTGATCACGATCCCGATTTCCGTCGCTATATGGGTGTTGTCGAGTACTAGAAGGAGCAAAGGCCATGGCATTTAACGTTAACGCGCTCGGATTTGGCGACAACGTCGTCGATCGCTACGAGCATATCCACACCATGTATCCTGGCGGCAACGCGGTGAACTTCGCCGTTTATGCCAAGAAATGCGGTGCCGCACGCTCCGCATACATGGGCATTTTTGGCAATGACGCCGCTGCCGAGCATGTCATTGCAAGCCTCGAGGATGAGGGTATCGAGCTTGACAAGTGCGAGCAGATGATTGGCGAGAACGGAGCGGCTCGCGTGACCGTCGTTGACGGTGACCGTGTCTTCCTCGGCTCCAACGAGGGCGGTATCCGTGGCGATGCGCGTTATGTCCTCGATCGCTTTGACCTTTCGTACATGAAGCAGTTCGATGTGGTTCATTCGGGCAACTATTGCTTTACCGAGCGCGAGCTGCCCAAGCTGAAGGCTGCGGGCGTCACGGTCTCTTTTGACTTTTCGGACGACTCCACCGACGAGTACTACGAGCAGATTGCGCCCTACGTCGATTTCGCTTTCTTTAGTGCGGCGGATGCCGCGAGTGAGGACGAGATTCGCGAGCGTCTGGCATGGGTGAAGGGCCTGGGTCCGCGTTTTGTGTCGGCTACGGCGGGCGCCGAGGGCTGCATTGCTTACGACGGCGAGCGTTATTACCGCCAGCTGGCTAAACCGGTAACGGACATGAAGGACACCATGGGGGCGGGCGACTCGTTCCTCACCTCGTTTTTGATGTGCTATCTCGATTCCGCCAAGCGCGGTGAGGATGGTTCTGAGGCTATTGAGCGGGCGCTTGACTTCGCGGCCAGGTTTGCCTCGACCGTATGCGGCATGGAAGGCTCTTGGGGCCACGGGGCGCCGATTTCCGAATAGCCGAGCGGGCTCAGGGAGCTGCATTAGTGCCTCCCTGTGACTCGGTGGTCAAAAAATGCCAAATATGAGTACTGTGACTAATTTAGTCGCAGCATAATTGACCCCTTCAGACGTGATTTAAGCGTTTGGAGGGGTTTAAACTTGCGAAAATGTAGGAGGAATGACTGTAAAAGTGCTAGTTAATGGACAATCGTAGATCATTCTGGTGGTCGGAAAGCTCAAAGTAATGTATCCATTTCGGTAACAGTACTCATATTTGACATTTTTTGACCACAGGGGTCAGCGAAGGCTAAAAACAGAGCGTGAATTTGCCAAAACTGCCGACTCGATGTGCTTTGCGCCACAGTTTTTGAGTGAGGCGATGCGTTCTGAGGTCCATGCGAGCGATCTGATGAGCGACTGTGCGCTTGTTTCTGTGTTTGGTTCGGCTGGTGAATCGGTCTCGAGCAGTAGGCGGTCGAGTGGGATCTGTCGTGCGTATTCGCGACCGCGCTTGGTCGCGAGCATGCGTTCGTTGACGGAAAAATAGCAGCCTGCATCGCGCGCGCGGACGAGTTCGTCCGAAGTACCGCTAAACCAGTGGAAGATGATAACGGGGGAGTCGGGGTTTGGGATGAGTAGTCCATGCGATTCGAGGACGTCCAGTACGGCTCCTGCCGAACGAACGGCATGAATTGATATCACGCGTCCGGTAAGAGGATGCTGCACGAGCGTATCGCAGAGCCGGTCAAGTGCCTGTATTTGCAGCGGCTCGCTTCCAGCAAAACGAGTGGAAAAGTCGAGTCCCACCTCGCCGATGTAGCGCCCTTGGGCAGCAACTTCGCAAAGCAGATTGACTTCGGCAGGACCGCAGCGGCCGTCGGCGAGCCACCAGGGATGGAGGCCGACGCCCGCGATAATGTTTGGGTAACGGCTGGCCCGCTTTTTTGCTGCCTCGAAGTCGCATGGGTCGATGCCACAGTCAAAGAGCCCCAGACCCAATGCCGCCGACTCATTGGCCGTAGCATCGGGGCTGAGCATCAAATCAAGGTGACAATGCGTGTCAAAGAATCGCGGTTCCATCGCAGGGCATCCTGCTAGTCCAGGCGCTGGCCATCGGCGCGCACGCGCTCGGTGCCGCGCCCACTGATCTGGCGGATAACCTCGCCGGCAATCATCTGACCCATGATGGGCGGCATAAAGCTGGCGGTTCCCAGCTCGGTACGCTCGTGGATATTGGAAGGGTCGCGGGGCTGTGTCTTAACCGATTCCTCACAGCTAAACAGTACATGCAGGCTCTTGATTCCGCGTTTCTTGCATTCTTTGCGCATAATGCGGCTCATGGGGTCACGCACTGTATCGAAGATGTCGGCAAAGCGGAGGCACTCGGGATGGAGCTTGTTGGCCCCGCCCATGGAGCTAACCAAACGAATGTCGTGGTCCTGAGCATATTTGGCAATGGTGAGCTTGGCCGAGATGGTGTCGATGGCGTCGACGACGTAGTCGAGCTTGCCGTCCGTCTGCTCCAAAACGCTCGCGAAGAAATCATCGATGTTGTCGCTCAGCAAGTATTCAGTTCGCTTGATGACGGCAGCGGCGGGATTGATGTCGTGGATCATGGCTTCCATCACGTCAACCTTGCGCTTTCCGATGGTGCTGTGAAAGGCGATGGCCTGGCGATTGATATTGCTGGGCGCGATGACGTCCTTATCCAGAATGACGAAATGTCCGATGCCGCCGCGGGCGAGTGCCTCGCAGCAGTTGGAGCCCACGCCTCCGCAGCCGAGCACCAGCACCGTAGCATCGGCGAGCTTATCGAGTGCCTCGCGGCCCATGATGATCTCGAGCTTGGTGTCGCGTGTCTCGATGGCGGCTGCGGCAGCGGTTTCGGTCATAAATATCCTCCGATGGGGAAGCAGGTCGTGTTTTAGCTATCGCCATTATAGGTAATCGCCCATAGGTTGCGATGGCGTTTGCTTTGATGTGGTTTGAAGCAATGCGGTTAGATAGTTAGACAAACATCTAAATATTGAGTATAGTGTGCACGTCATGAGAGATGATGAAAGGAGGTCTTATGCCGGGAGAGGGTTTTAAGGCGCTTGCCGATCCAACGCGACGGCGCATTTTGGAGTTGCTGCGCGAGGGCAATTGCACGGCGGGAGAGCTTGCCGAGCATTTCGATATCAGTAAGCCGTCGCTGAGCCATCACTTGGCGACGCTCAAAAACGCCGGGTTGGTGACCGACGAGCGCCATGGCCAAAACATCGTATACAGCTTAAACACCACCGTCATGCAGGATTTGATTGGCTGGTTTATGGGCTTTACAAACACGGAAGGTGATAAGGATGAATAACGAAAACAAGGGCATTCACCCCACGGGGGTATCGTCGCGCGTGTGGATTGCGCTGGTCGCTCTGTGCGTCGCCAATGTCGTAGCGCACCTCATGGTGATGCCGAGCTTGCCTGCGCAGATTCCCACGCACTGGGGCGCGAACGGCGCCGTCGACGGTTGGGGTCCTAGCTGGATGGCCTCCGCGCTCGGCGTGCTGCCTCTGGCGCTTCTCGCAATGTTCTGCGTGGTGCCGCGCATCGACCCCAAAGGTGAGGCATATCGAACCTCGGGCAAGTTCTACCAGGGCTTCGTAATCGCCTTCACCTTGTTCATGTGCGCCATAAGCTGGCTGGGAGAGCTTACGGTCTGGGGCGTGGTGCCGGCGGTCGGTTCGGTTAACGTGCTGATTTCCGGTGTTGTCGGTTTGCTGTTCATCGGCGTAGGCAACTATTTGCCGCGTGTGAAGCAGAACTATACGCTCGGTATCAAGACGCCCTGGGCGCTTGCCGATTCCGAGAACTGGCGCCGTACACAGCGCTTTGGCGGTGCCTGCTTTATGGTGCTGGGTGTTGGTTTGATTGCGATGGGCGTGGCGGGTAGCGTGCTTTCGAGTGAAGTCGTCGCCGCGGTGATTGCGGTGCTGGCGTTTGGTTCGGTCGGAGCCATCTACGTCTACTCGTATCTGCTGTGGCGCAAATCTCAGCGGGCTGTTCGTTAAGGTTGCGGAAAACTAGCGTACGCAGTTCATAGTATGTTCCGGGGGACTTTTCCCAGGTAGTATTAGGGGGTGTGGGCAACCATGCCCCTTTTTTGTTACGTTTCAGAGCTGATTTCCTCATTTCGTTTCCACTAAAGCGAAACAAGAATAAGGAAACAGCAGGTAGAAAGGATAAAATAGACAAATGGCAGAGTTTATCTACCAGATGTATCAGGCTCGCAAGGCCCATGGCGACAAGGTAATCCTTGACGACGTGACCCTGAGCTTCTACCCCGGTGCCAAGATCGGCGTCGTGGGCCCCAACGGTATGGGCAAGTCGACCCTGCTCAAGATCATGGCCGGCATCGAGGAGGTCTCCAACGGCGATGCCAGACTTACCCCCGGCTACACCGTGGGCATCCTGCAGCAGGAGCCGCCGCTCGACGACGACAAGACCGTCATCGAGAACGTGCGCATGGCGTTTGGCGACATGATCGCCAAGGTCGATCGCTTCAACAAGATCGGCGAGGAGATGTGCGACCCGGATTGCGACATGGACGCCCTCATGGCCGAGATGGGCAAGCTCCAGGACGAGATCGACGCCGCCGACGGCTGGGATATCGATTCCAAGCTCGGCCAGGCCATGGACGCCCTGCAGCTGCCCGATTCCGACATGCCGGTCAACGTGCTTTCCGGCGGCGAGCGCCGTCGCGTGGCCCTGTGCAAGCTGCTGCTCGAGGCTCCCGACCTGCTGCTGCTCGACGAGCCCACGAACCACCTGGACGCCGAATCGATCCTGTGGCTCGAGCACTTCCTGCACAACTACCAGGGCGCGGTGCTTGCCGTCACGCACGATCGCTACTTCCTGGATAACGTTGCCGAGTGGATCTGCGAGGTCGACCGCGGTCACCTTTATCCCTACAAGGGCAACTACTCCACGTATCTGGAGACCAAGGCCGCCCGTATCGAGGCGCAGGGCAACCGCGACGCCAAGCTCGCCAAGCGCATGGAGGCCGAGCTCGAGTGGGTACGCAGCTCGCCCAAGGCTCGCCAGGCCAAGAACAAGGCCCGTCTGGCTCGTTACGAGGAGATGGAGGCCGAGGCCCGCGCAAGCCAGAAGCTCGACTGGACCGACATCCGCATCCCCGTGGGCCCGCGTCTGGGCAACAAGGTGCTCGAGGCTCATCACCTGCACAAGGAGTTCGACGGTCGCGTGCTCATCGATGACCTTTCGTTCACCCTGCCGCGCAACGGTATCGTGGGTGTCATCGGCCCCAACGGTGTGGGCAAGACCACGCTGTTCAAGACCATCGTGGGCCTGGAGCCGCTGACTTCGGGCGAGCTCGAGGTGGGCGAGACCGTCAAGATCTCCTATGTCGATCAGAACCGTTCCGGCATCGACCCCGATAAGAACCTGTGGGAGGTCGTCTCGGATGGCCTGGACCACATGATGGTCGGTGAGACCGAGGTTCCGAGCCGTGCTTATGTGGCGAGCTTTGGCTTCAAAGGCCAGGACCAGCAGAAGCGCGCCGGCGTACTCTCCGGTGGCGAGCGCAACCGTCTGAACTTGGCGCTTACGCTCAAGCAGGGCGGCAACCTGCTGCTCCTCGACGAGCCCACGAACGACCTCGACGTCGAGACGCTGTCCTCGCTCGAAGCGGCACTGCTCGAGTTCCCGGGCTGCTCGGTGGTCATTAGCCACGACCGTATGTTCCTGGACCGCGTCGCCACGCACATTCTGGCGTGGGAGGGCACCGACGAGAATCCGGGCAACTGGTATTGGTTTGAGGGCAACTTCGAGGCCTATCAGGCCAACCGCATCGAGCGCCTTGGCGAGGACGCAGCCCAGCCGCATCGTATTCACCGTAAGCTGACGCGCGACTAGATCGTTACGCGGTTTTCCAAACCGCGTAACTGCTCGACGCTGCGCGGGTCGCAAGCACCCCATCTTGCCGTTCAAGCCGTCGCTCGCGTACCGAAGTACGCGTCGCTCCTCTTTCACGGCAACCTGGGGCACTTGCGGCCCGCTCGCTGTTGGTTACGCAACATCAACAAATAAAAACGGCTCAAATCCTGATTTGGATTTGAGTCGTTTGTCGTTACTGCTCGGGTTCTTCGACTTTATCGATGGCCCAGGTGGATCCGAGGCCACCGGTGGTATTGCGGCGGATGCGCACGGTAACCTCGCGGCGCTCGCCGGCCTGCGTGTAGCGCAGGGGGAAGCTTGCGCGGTTTCGCGCGGCCTCGATGGTACCGCGCTCGCGGGCGATCCAGTAGTACTCGCCGATGATGCCGAGCGTGTCGGCACCGTAGGGGAGATAGGTCGACAGCTGGTGTAGCAACGGGCCGGGGCAGAAGACCTCGGTTGCGAAATCGATGGGGAAGTCCTCGGGGATGGTCGGTGCTGCGGGTGCGGGGGTTGGGGCCGCTGCGGGTACCGAAGCCGGTGCCGGTGCGGGAATTTGGCCGCAAGAAGAGGCGGGCACGGATTCGATGACGGGTGCGGGCTCCGGCGTCGCTTCCGGCTTGATCGTGGAATCTGCGGGCTCCACGGTGACGGGCGCGTCTGCAGCTGCGGTTTCAACCTCAACCTGCGTCGCGCTCTCATTCTCGACGCTCGACTTTGTCTCGACCGGCGTGGACGCCATGGTGGTGATGCCGGCGTTGGCGTTTTCGGGGTCATAGACGACCGTAAGCGAGATGGCAGGCCGCGGCGTCTCGGACTCCGGCGTCGACTCAGTAGCGTCTTGATCGTCGGGCTCGTCGGGCTCGTCGGGCTGTTCGTCCTCGGCCTCGTCGCCAAAGATATCGCTGTTTTGGAACGCAGGCGCCTCGGGTTGGTTAGCGGCTTCTTCGGTTGTCGACTTGGGAGCCTCGTTGAGCCCCGCAGTGGCTTCCTGCTCTGACATAACTTCGGGATCGGTCGTGGCGGCGATTTCGGTTCTGGCTTCTGCCGTCACCTCGATAGCGACTTCGATCTCTGTCTCGGGCTCCGGCACAGCTTCAGCCACGGGTTCGGGTTCGGGCTCAGGACGTTTAACGTGCTTGGGGCGCACGGCCTTGAGGTCCTTCTCACCGCGCTTTTTCTTTTTGTAGGACTGCTTGGCGCCCTTGGCGGTCTTGGGCTTGTCCTCGCCCTTGGCAAGCGCAGCATCCCAGGCCTCGTTGGCGATGACCGTGGCATACAGGCGGCCGCCTTTAAAGACGGTCAGCTTAATGCAGTCGTTAAGTTCCTCGAGCAGCTCGCGCGTGGACTCAAAGCCCAGGTCATAAGCAGTCATGTCGCCTGCGGCGAGCGCCTCCTCGACCTGCGTCATAAACGTTTGCTTGCCGCATCCAATCGCATCGCGTAGCAGGCGATACAGATAGATGTGGTTGCCCAGCGAAAGCGTGGGCCTAACTATTGTCTTGCTCATGGCAAATCTCCTCTTTACACATGTAAAGCATCTTACCATCGCATAGCGTTCGCCATGGCGGCGCCCAAGGCAAACGGGCGCGAACCGCTTTCGATTCGCGCCCGTTGTACAGGTCGGTTATCTATGAGAGGCAAAT
Source organism: uncultured Collinsella sp. (assembly GCA_958448375.1). GTDB lineage: Bacteria > Actinomycetota > Coriobacteriia > Coriobacteriales > Coriobacteriaceae > Collinsella. The sequence continues at coordinate 119 of CAUDDU010000014.1, read as the reverse complement.
GTGCTTAGTTGCCCGATGCCGTGCCTTGACTCGAGTTGTCAGATGCCGTGCCGGACGCAGTTCCGCTCGAGCTGTTGGTGTTGCTACTGTCAGCTGCACCCGTTCCCGACGTGGTGTCG
>CAUDDU010000013.1 GCA_958448375.1 uncultured Collinsella sp. | reverse complement strand
GGCGTGTTCCTGATGGTCAAGCTGAGCCCGCTCTATGCCATCTATCCCGTGACCGGCTTTATGGTCACGAGTGTGGGTGCCATCACGTTTTTGCTCGCTGCCCTCATGGCCATCTCACAGAGCAACGCCAAACGCGTGCTCGCGTACTCCACCATTTCCAACTTGGGCCTCATCAGTGCCTGCCTAGGTGTCGGCGCGCCCGAGGCCGTATGGGCGGCCATCTTTCTGATCCTGTTCCATACGGTGGCAAAGTCGCTGCTGTTCCTGTGCGTGGGCACGGCCGAGCATCATATCGGCAGCCGCAACATCGAGGACATGGACGGTATGTTCAGCCGCATGCCGCACCTGACGCGCCTGATGATGCTGGGCATTATGGGCATGTTTGTGGCGCCGTTTGGCATGCTCGTGTCCAAGTGGGGCGCCCTGGTGGCGTTTGCGCAGACCGGCAACGTGCTCATGATCATGGTGCTGGCCTTTGGCTCGGCCGCGACGTTCTTCTTCTGGGGCAAGTGGCTTGCCAAGCTTTCGGGCGTCGACCCTACGGCTCAAAACGTTGAGGTCAATGTCCATAAGACCGAATGGATGGCGCTCAACACCATCGCCGCGCTACTGATTCTGTGCTGCGTGGCGTTCCCGGTTATCTCGAGCGGCCTGGTGTCGCCTTACTTGGCCATGGTGTTTGGCCGCGTGCCGTACGTTATTGGCAAGGATGCCATGTATCTGATGGTGGTTATCGTGGCTTTTATCGCCGTGGTGCTGCTGACGTCGTTCCGCGTGAGCAACAAACCGCACGTAAACGTATATCTTTCGGGTGTGGGAACCGACAATTACCGCCATTTCCGCGGCTCGATGGGACACGAGGTGAAGGCCGAAAAGCGCAATTGGTACTCGGAGGACGCCCTTGGCGAGCAGCGTATTGGCCCCGCGGGTAGCGTCGTGTGCTGCAGCATTATCTTGTTTGCGCTGCTGTGCTGCGCGTGGATTGGGCCCGAGCGGCTTGCCATGAGCGCGCCCTCGGTGCTGCGCGGCAAGTATTTTGAAGGTTCGGGCGTCTTGGGCATCTTTATAGGCACCGTGGCGTTTGCCCTGCTAGCACCGCTTGTGGGCGGCCTGATCGACGGCATCGATCGCAAGCTGTCCGCTCGCATGCAGGGCCGCGTAGGCCCGCGCCTGCTGCAACCCTTCTACGACGTTGCCAAGCTGTTGCGCAAGACCCCTGCCAGCGTAAACACCATGGACGATACCTACATGGCGTGTGCGCTCATCTTTACCGTGGTGGGCGGCGGCATCTTTGTGTCGGGCTCCAACACGCTGTTGTGCGCTTTTATGGTGACGCTCGCCGCGATCTTTGTGGTGTTGGCGTCCGCCTCGACGCAAAGCCCGTTTGCCCAGGTTGGCGCCGATCGTGAGTTGCTGCAGGTTATGAGTTACGAGCCCGCCGTTTTGCTGATGAGCGTGGGCCTGTACCTTGCCACCGACAGCTTTGATTCCATCGCCGTGACGGGGCAGTCGGCCCCTATCATCGTGTACAGCGCGCCCATTTTCCTGGCGCTGCTCGCGGTGCTTACCATCAAGCTGCGCAAGTCGCCGTTTGACCTTTCGTACTCGCATCACGCGCATCAGGAGATTGTCCAGGGCGTCGCCACCGAGATGAGCGGCGGCACGCTGGCCAAGATGACCCTTATGCACTGGTGCGAGACCGTGCTGTTTTTGATGTGGGTGGGCATGTTCTTTGTTTGGGACAACCCCGTGAGCTGGGTTGTAGCCCTGGTCGTGATGGCCGCGACGTATTTTGTCGAGGTCCTGATCGACAACACCTTCGCACGCAGCACCTGGCGCAGCTGCTTTAGGCTCGGATGGGGCGTGGCGCTGGTGTTTGGCCTGCTCAACCTTATGCCCATCCTCGTCGACGTATTTATTTAGGAGGCGGCATCCATGGATCATAAAATGTCGCGCTCGCCGTGGGTTATTCATTACGACGGTTCGAGCTGCAACGGATGCGATATCGAGGTGCTGGCCTCGCTCACGCCGCTGTTCGATGCGGAGCGCTTTGGCGTGGTCAACACCGGCAACCCCAAGCATGCGGATATCTTTTTGGTGACGGGGTCGGTCAATGCCCAGAACCTGCCCGTCGTGCGCCAGATTTACAACCAGATGCTCGAGCCCAAGTGCGTGGTGGCGTGCGGCATCTGCGCGTGCTCGGGCGGCGTGTTCCGCGATGCCTATAACGTGATCGGCGGCGTGGACCGCGCGATTCCCGTGGACGTGTACGCGCCCGGGTGCGCCATTCGCCCCGAGACGGTGATCGATGCCATCGTGGAGGCGTGCGGCGTCCTGGACCAGAAGGAGGCCGTGATGCGCGCTGGCGGCGATCCGCTTACCGTGGGCGGTGCCGCTACCTGGGACGGTGGCGTTGAGCTGGGCGAGGACGGGTTTGTGGCTGCGGGGGCCGGCGACGCGCCTGCTGGGACGCCCGCCACTGCAAAGGAGGCCGAGTAATGCAAAAGGCTATCTATACCACCGTCGGGATCGAGGAGCTCCTGTCGCATGTCCAGGCGCTTAAGGGCGTCGGCGCGCGCTTTGTGCAAATGCACGCCGAGCGCAATGTCGACGACGGCTCGTATCGCTTGGTCTATACGTTTATCAACGTTCGTGCTGCTCAGGAGCATATTGCGCAGGACGGCAGCTATGCGATTGAGAACCTGGTGGTTGAGGGCATCGACCAGTACCAGGAGATTCCGTCCATCAGCTCGTACTATCCCGCGGTGTTCCCGTTTGAGAACGAGGCGCATGACCTGTTTGGTCTTGCCATCACCGATATGCAGATCGACTTTAAGGGCTTTTTCTACCAGGTTTCGACTGCCGAGCCCATGAGCGTCATCACGCCCGAGGTGAAGACCGCGCGCGAGAAAGCCATGAAGGTCCGTGCCGCTGCCGAGGCCGAGGCGCGCAAGGCCGCGGCCGAGAAGGCCGTCGCTGCCGCGGCTGCTGCAGGGGAAGGCGCTGGCGATGCTGTGGGCGCTGCCGTCGCTCAGCCCGCTGCGGCTGCCGGCTCCGATGCTCAGCACGATGAGGCTGCTGCGAAGGCCGCGCTCAAGGCTGCCGAGATGGAGGCAAAGCTCGCCGCCATGGATCCCGAGAAAGCGGCCAAGGTCCGCGCGGCGCTTGCCGCCAAGGCCGCCCGCGACAAGCAGGAAAAGGAGGCGTAAGGTCCATGGCACATCGCTCCGTCATTCCGTTTGGCCCGCAGCACCCGGTGCTGCCCGAGCCGCTTCATCTGGACCTGGTGATCGATGACGACCGTGTTATCGAGGCAATTCCGCAGATCGGCTTTGTGCACCGCGGACTCGAGAAGCTCACCGAAAAGCGCGACATGCACCAGTTTGGTTACATCGCCGAGCGCATCTGCGGCATCTGCGCCGTGGGCCACAGCTGCGGCTATGCCAGCGTCTGCGAACGCATGCTCGACATCGAGGTGCCCGGCCGCGTGCAGTATATCCGTACCATTTTGCACGAGCTTTCGCGCATTCACTCGCACCTGCTGTGGCTGGGCCTGCTCGCCGATGCCTTTGGCTTTGAGGCGCTGTTCTATCGGTCGTGGACCCTGCGCGAGCAGATTCTCAAGATCTTCGAGAGCACCTGCGGCGGCCGCGTGATCCTTTCGATTAACGAGATCGGCGGCCTTAAGCACGACATTGAGGACTCCGAGCTGGCGGGCATTGTCCAGACGCTCGACGCCATGCGCCCCGACTACGAGACCCTGGTGCATACGTTTTTGGACGACGCCAGCTGCGGCGAGCGCCTGCATGGCGTGGGCGTGATCAGCAAGAAAGATGCACTGGAGCTTTCGATGGTCGGCCCGTTCGGCCGCGCCTCGGGCGTGGATTACGACGTGCGCATGTTCGGTGACGGTGCCTATGCGGACCTGGCTGCATTTGAGCCCATCGTTGCTACCGATGGCGACTGCTATGCCCGCTGCCAGGTGCGTTGTGCCGAGGTCACGCAGGCCATGGACATTATCAAGGAGCTTGTCGGCAAGATTCCGCACGACGGCATCGGCGGGCGCACCAAGCTTACTCCGGCCGACGGCGCGCGCGGCGAGGTTGTGATTGAACAGCCGCGCGGCGAGGCGTACTACTATGTGCGCGGCAACGGCACCAAGAATCTGGACCGCTTCCGTGTGCGCACGCCGACGTCGCAAAATCTGGCGGGTCTGACGCATGCACTGCAGGGCGTGCTCCTTGCCAACGTGCCCATGATTATCCTGACCATCGACCCCTGCATTAGCTGTACGGAAAGGTAGGCGCGGCATGAGTTTGCTGACATTTGCCAAGACGGCCTTGGGTTCTATGGTCAAGCAGCCGGTAACGGTGTGCTATCCGCAGGAGAAGCTCGCGGCACCCGAGCGCTTGCGCGGACATATCGTTAACGACATGGACGTGTGTATCTGCTGCGGCATGTGCGCGCGTCGCTGCCCGGCGGGCGCGCTCGCGGTCGATCGCAAGGGCGGAACGTGGTCAATCGATCCGTATTCTTGTGTGGTGTGCGGCGAGTGCGTCGAGAGCTGTCCCAAACACTGCCTGACTATGGACACCGCCCGCACTCCGGTTGCGGCGGACAAGACTCCCACAGTAGAAACCAAGCCGGAATAGCGGTGGAATAGGGGCCGGTGGGGCAAAAATGCCCCACCGGCCCCGCGCGTGAACGCACGGTTGTACCGTCGCGAACAAAACTATGCCGGATTACGGGGCTGGATGGCGAACCCCCGACCATACCGAAAATCGCAAAAACAAAACCGCAGGTAGACGGCTTGTAGTTTTGCGAAAAAATCACGCGTGGTCGGGAATCTCGTTTTTATCGTAGTAAACCGGCATAGTTTTGAAATGGCATTAAATCGATAACAGCTATTTTGCTCTGTCGGAGCGGTTGGCCGTTGGGTAATTACCCTCGCAGGTAGGCGATGGCGATCTGCGTGCGGTTGCGTAGGCCCATTTTGGCAAGGATCGAGCTGATGTGGTTGCGTACGGTGCCTTCGCCCATATAGGCGGTGGCGGCAATCTCCTTGTTATCGAGGCCGCGGGCGATGAGCTCGGCGACTTCGAACTCGCGGTCGGTCAGACCGGCAAAGGCGGCGGGCCGGCGGGTCGCGCCGGCCTCGACGTCCGCCCCATCAAAGTTGATATCTTCGATCGCCTTGCCCTCGAGCACGCGTTTGCCGTCCATGACCTGCGCCAACGCCGGCGGAATGGCAGCGACATCGGTCTTGATCAGGTAGCCGCGGGCGCCCAGCTTGAGCGCCGACACAATGTACTCGTCATCCGAGAACGTCGTCAGAAACACCACGCGCGCCGCAGGGTCGTGCTCAAGGACCTCGCGCGCGGCCGAAAGGCCGTCGCGTCCCGGCATCTGGATGTCGAGCAGCGCAATATCGGGTGCGTGCTCGGCGTAGAGCGCCACCGCATCGTTGCCGTTGGCACCGGTGCCCACCACTTCGATCTGCGGCTGGGCGCCCAAGATAATCTTGAGCGAATCGACCACCAAGCGGTCGTCGTCGACAACGATGAGCCTCATCGGCCCTCATCTCCTTGCTGTTTGGGAACGGTGGCAAACACACGCCAGCCGCCGGCGCCGGCACGCGGGCCGGCGGTGAAGGTGCCGCCAAGCGCCTCGATGCGCTCGCGCATGGAGGCGAGCCCCATGCCCTCCGCGGTGCCGCGGCCGCTTGCTTGGACCTCACCCACGCCATCGTCGGTAACAATGAGCTGGTAAAACGACGGATGCTCCATGCACCGTACGGTGACGGTCTGGGCGCAAGCGTGGCGCATGGTATTGGAGAGCGCTTCGCGCAGGACCGCTGCAAAGCAGTTGGCGACGTTTGCGGGCGCATGTTCGGCCATAACTTCAAGCTCAATCTGCGGGCCGCCGTCCGAGCGTGTGCCTTCGACAATGCGTTCGAGCTGCACGGAAAGGTCGACGGCGTTGTCGTTGAGCGCGTGGACGCTGGTGCGCACAAGCTGGAGCGCCTCGTCAACCGTGCGTTTAACGTCGGCGAAATCGGCGGCGACGCCAGGCTCGTCGGCGTGGACCACGCGTAGGGCTTCGGCCTGCAGTGAGGCGCGCGTGAGCTGGTGCCCGACGTTATCGTGGATCTCGCGCGCGATGCGGGCGCGTTCGGCGAGCGTCGCGAGCTCGACTTCGTAGTCCTGGCGATCGGCAAGATCGCGGTTGCGCGCCTCGAGCGCGAGGGCTCGTTCCTGCAGCTCGTCGCGGGTGCGGCGCATGCGCCGCTGCTCGCGCTCCAACTGGGCGGTGCGTAGCGATAGCAAGGTGGCGGCAACCGAAAGGATGGCGGTTAACAGCAGCGTTCGGGTGGTGAGCACGCCACCACGAAGGTCCGCGACAAGCGCGCAGACAAACACGGCGCCAATCGCCAGCGCGGGCCAGATTCGTTCACGGCGAACGCGTCGCGCGATGTCATAGAGAGCGAGAGGCGCAAACGGCACAAACGGCGGCACGAAGACAGCCGCGATGATGCAGGCGTAGCTCGCGGCCTCGCTCACACGGCGGGCGCGGTTTCCCTGTACGACCTCGGCCAGCGAGGTGGCAATAACGCCAAGGCAAAACGCCGCGACCAGGCGAGCGTCCACAGCAAGACCCATGGCGGCCGCAATACAGCACGCCAGCACGATCGATTTGTCGAAAAGCCTGTTCATACGGGTATTGTACGCGAAGCCGCGCGTGGTGGAGGGACCGCCTGCGCAACCGTGACATTCCTCCCACGCGGCAAAGCGGGGACGTCGGCAGGCCGCACGGCCAAGCTCCGCACTCGTGACAAAGCTCACTGGTGCGCGCCGCTCGCTCCTGCGATGATGCAATCGTACCGGGCCGCAATCAACAGAAGGGCCGCCTCATGACAGACATCGTCCACGTCGAAAACCTCGTCAAGCGCTACGACGACCTTATCGCGCTCGACCACTTTAGCCTGAGCATCGCCCCCGGCGAGATCTTTGGCCTGCTGGGCCCCAACGGCTCGGGCAAGACCACGTCCATCAACTGCATTCTGCAGCTGCTCGCCTACGACAAAGGCACCATCGAGCTGTTCGGCGAGCCCATGACGCCCGCCCGCTACGACCTCAAGCGCCGCATCGGTGTGGTGCCGCAGCAGGTGGCGGTGTTTGACGAGCTTACGGTGCGCGAGAACATCGACTATTTCTGCAGCCTTTACGTCAACGACCGCAAGCGCCGCCGCGCGCTCGTGGACGAGGCGATCGACTTTGTCGGGCTGGGCGACTTTGCTAAGTTCCGCCCTGGCAAGCTCTCGGGCGGCCTGGCGCGTCGCCTCAACATCGCCTGCGGCATCGCGCACAAGCCTGAGCTCATCTTCTTTGACGAGCCCACCGTGGCGGTCGACCCGCAGAGCCGCAACGCCATCCTGGAGGGCATCTGCCGCCTGCGCGACGAGGGCGCCACGGTGGTGTATACCAGCCATTACATGGAGGAAGTCGAGCAAATCTGCAGCCGCATTATGATCATGGACGGTGGCCGCGTGCTGGCGCAGGGCACCAATGACGAGCTCAAGCGCATGATTCAGATGGGTGAGCGCGTGACCGTCGAGGTCGGCGCCGTCGAGCCCGCCACAGTCGAGCGGCTGCGCGCCCTCGAGCATGTGCTTTCGGTTGAGCTTTCCGGCGGCGAGCTCATCTGCACCTGTGAGGCGAGCCCGCACAATTTGGTCGACATCCTCGACACGCTGCGCGCTGCCGACGTTGCGCTCGGCCGCGTGTGGAGCGAGCCGCCGACCCTCAACGACGTGTTCCTCGAGATCACCGGCCGCGAGCTGCGCGACTAGGGGGCAGCTATGTTCAACACCATTATCATTACGGTCAAGACGCTGCTGCGCCGGCCGAGCACGTGGGTTTGGGGCGCGGTCTTTCCCATAGCGCTTTCCACGATGTTCATGTTTATGTTTGCGAATCTGAGCTCCGACGGCACAGTCGACCCGGTGCCGGTGGCCGTCGTAGTGGATGAGGCCTGGGACGCCTCGACCTTTAAGGACGTGGCGACGTCGCTTGCCAAGGAAGGCGACGACCAGCTGCTCGAGATTCACGAGTGCGACGACGCAGCCGATGCGAACCGTGCGCTCAAGGCCGGCGAAGTCGCGGGCATCTACACGGTCGATGCCGCGGGCACGCCCAAGCTCACGCTGCTTTCGAGCTACGACAGCTCGCGCGCGTCGACGGTGCTCACCGACCGCAGCATTCTGGAGACGGTGGCAAGCTCGTATACACAAAATGCCGAGCTCATGTCCCAGGTTGCCCAAGACAACCCGGCGGCGCTCGCCGACCCGGAGGCGGTTGCGCGCGCCCTGTCGCTCGAGGGCGGCATCCACTGCGTGAGCCTGACGCGTGCCACGCCCGATGGCACGGTCATCTACTACTACGCGCTCTTTGGCCTGGTCGCGATGATGTCTGCCGAGTTTGCCGCCTTGAGCGTCGTCGATTTGCAACCCAATCTGTCGGGCCTTGGCGCACGTCGCTGCGTGGGCGGTCTTTCCAAGACGGCGTCACTGGCCGGTATCTTTGTGGGCTCGTGGCTGGTCTCCTTTGCCTCGATGACGATCGCGATTGGCTACGTGCGCCTGGTCGTGGGCGTCGACTTTGGCGGGCGCGAGGGACTGTGTTTGGTGGGCGGCGCCGTGTCCGCGCTTGCCGCGACGGGCCTGGGCCTTTTTGTGGGCACGTTTCCCGTTAAGGGCGGCAAGGCGTCCAAGTCCGGCATCCTCACGGGCTTTGCTACCACGTGCGCCCTGTTCGCCGGCCTCTACGGCGAGCCGGCGATGGCGCTTGCCGACGACGTCGCCCGCGCCTGCCCGGCCGAGTGCTGGCTCAATCCCGTCAAGCTTATCTGCGACATGTTCAACCGCCTGTATTTCTTTGAGGACCTGGGACCTTTTGCCGTTCGCGCCGGCGCGCTGGTCCTTATGGCGCTGCTGTTCGTTGCCGCCGCCACGCTGATCTTTGGAAGGAGCCGCTATGAGCACCTTTAAGACCGCGCTTCGCATGGCGCTGGCGCACCCGTTCTACCTGCTCATCTACACGGTGTTCATCTCGCTCATGGGCGTATTCATCGCGGCCTCGGTGAGCTGGAACTCGTCGCAGCTCACCGAGTACAAGCCCTACGACACCAACGTGATCGTGATCGATCGCGACGACAGCGATCTTTCGCGTGCGCTTACCAAACATCTGGGTTCGCGCTTTGAGCTGGTCACGGGCGTCGGCGACGACACCTACGACCTCGCGGATGCGCTCTCCAAGAGCAACAGCGCCAAGGGCAGCGCCGACTGCGTGTTCTTTATCCCGGAGGGGTTCGAGGACGACCTGGTCGCGGCTGCCCGCGCGAGGGAGGCCCTGCCCAAGCTCGACGTGACCTACGGTTCCGGCACCATGGCGGCGGCGCTTTCGTCTGCCGAGGCCTCGCGCTGGATCTCGCTCGCGGGCGCTGCGGCGGCGCTTGAGCCCGCTGCTTCTAACGGCGACGTTGCCAAGGCCGCCGAGCATGCCGCTGCAAAGCGCGCGGAGGTCCAGATCGAGCAGGTCAAGGTCGACTCGACGGCTGCCGCCACGCTCGAGTCGTATTTCAACTTTGGCGCGTACGCGATCATCTCGTCGGTCATCGTGTCGGTGGGACTGGTGTTCTCGGGCATGAACGAGCCCGAGCGTGTGCGCCGCATGGAGGCCGGCCCGGTCTCCGAGCGCCAGCGCTCGCTTGCTGTGTTTGCGGCCGCCGCCGTGCTCACCGTCTGCATCTGGTTTGTGTCGAGCATGATGGGCGTTGTGGGCTTTGCCGGCGCGGTCGCCGAGGTCGGCGTGGGCCGTGTGTGCCTGGCGCTGGCAGCGACGTTTGCCCTGGCGTGCACGCCGCTGGCCGTTGGCTTTGCCCTTTCGAGCCTGGGTGCGCGTGAGGAGCTGCTCAACGGTGTGGGCAACCTGCTTGGCATGCTCATGACGTTTTTGGGCGGCGCTTGGATGCCGCTGTCGCTGATGGGTTCGGCCGTGCAGACGGTGGCGCACTTTGTGCCGACGTATTGGGTGAACGACGCGATCGGCAAGGCGCTCGCTTCGGACCTGACGTCCACCGTGTTGGGCGACATCGCCTGCGACCTGGGCGTCACCGTGCTCTTCGCCGCCGCCATTGCCGCCGTAGGTCTGGCTCTCGCACGCGCCAAATCCCGCGCCTAGCCACCTAGTCATCGGGTACTCATTGGGGACAGACTTAAACGACCAAGAGTGGTCATTGGGGACAGACTTAAACGACTAGTCATTGGGGACAGTCTTTGCCGAACCGCCGGCTTGCTAAGGACTGTCCCCAGCTGCCGGCAGAAAGGGAACGTCCCTAACTGCCGGGTGGCGAAAGAGTGTCCCCAACAGCTAGTCATTTAAGAACGTCCCCAATGACTAGTCTGAAATAAAATCCAGGCCACGCTCCAAAATAGTTCGCCATGGTTTACTATTACGCTCATAAAGTAGTACGAGGCTAACAACGGGGGATACCATGGCAACGCAGGAAGCCTATGTCCAGGTTAAGGATCTCAAAAAGCATTACGGCGACGGTGATGCACGCCTGACGGTACTCGATGGCATCGACGCGTCCATCAACCGCGGGGAGATCTGCGTCATGCTGGGGCCCTCGGGCTCGGGTAAGTCGACCTTTCTCAACCTGATCGGCGGCCTGGAGGATGCCGACGCCGGCTC
>CAUDDU010000012.1 GCA_958448375.1 uncultured Collinsella sp. | reverse complement strand
GGCGGCGGAGTCGACGATCAGGATCTCCTTGATATTCTCGACGTTGCCGTCGTCGGTGAGGAACTCGCCCTGCTTGGCTACGGCCATCGCGGTGCCCATGGTGTCGAAGAAGTCACTCATGAGCAGCGAGAACGAGATGACGAGGAGCGTGGGGTCGGTAAGGACCTTGACGATGGCGGGCACGCCGCCGGCGTCGGCGATGGGGCCACCGATGCTCGAGAAGTCGAGCGGGGCGATGATACCGGTCGGAGCATGGGTCACACCTAGGGGGATACCGGCGATGACGGCGACGACGATGCCGATGAGCAGCGAGCCGGGGACGTTGCGGCAGGCGAGGGCGACTGTCACCAGGATGGAGATGATGCCGACGATGAAGGTGGGGGAGGTGATGTCGCCCAGACCGACGAGTGTACCGGCGCCAGCGGTGATAATGCCGGCATCGCACAGGCCAATCATGGCGATGAACAGGCCCAGACCCACCGAGATGGCGTGACGCAGGACAACCGGGATGGCGTCCATGATGGCCTCGCGCAGGCCACAAAGCACGAGCAGCAAGATGACGATACCCTCGAGGAAGATGACGCTCATGGCCACGTGCCAGTCACCGCCGCAGACGGTGGTGGTGATTCCAGCGATCATCGCGTTGACGCCTAAGCCCGACGCGCAGGCGAGCGGGCGGTTGGCGAAGATGCCCATGCAGATGGTCATGATGCCGGCGCCCAGGCAGGTGGCGCAGGCGAGCGCTCCCGCATCGATGCCAGCGCCCGAGAGCACTGCGGGGTTGACGGCGATGATGTAGGCCATCGCCAGGAATGTTGTCAGTCCAGCGCGCAGTTCGGTCCCGATTGTGGACTTGCGCTCGCTGACGTGAAATAGTTCGTCCATGCATACCCTTTCCTTGCTCGGCCCCGAGTTTAGGCCGATTGACACGAACTCACCCACTATAGCCCCTTTACGACGCTGTTGTTCCTCGCATGTTGATGTTCGGCGCTTTGTAGCAGACGGACGGTATTTTTCGCATGAAAATGTGTGGGTACCGTATACTTAAGCGGTTACAACGACCCCTATGGAGGAACGTATGATTAAAGAGCTTTGCCACGACGAGGCTATTCTGTCCCAGCGTTGCGAGGTTGCGACCGTCGAGGACGAGTCGGTTGCTCAGGACCTGATCGATACCATCAAGTCGCTCGACGATGCCGGCTGCTTGGCCGCTAACCAGATTGGCGTTACCAAGAAGGTTTGCGTCTACCTGGACGATGCCGGCGAGCCCCACGTGCTCTACAACCCCCGTCTGGTGTTTGGCCTGGGCGCCAGCAAGATGGAGGAGAGCTGCCTGACGCACGAGGAGGTCACCAAGTCCACGCGCTATATCAAGTGCAAGGTCGCCTTTGATCAGATCGTCGACGGCAAGATGAAGGAGTGCCGCCGCGACTACGCGGGCTTTGAGGCACAGATGATCCAGCACATGATTGACCACTGTCTAGGAAAGTTGGTCTAAGGGGAACAAAGCACCACACTTCGTCTCTTTTGGTCCGGGCGTGACATTGTTGTCATGTCCGGGCTTTTGTGTTTAGCGCCTTTTTGTTTGGTGACAATAACCTTAGCAGGAACGTAAAGCTAGGAGGCGCTATGTGTACGAGCATTCGATTTACCGATAATTCTGGCCACATGTATCTAGGCCGCAACCTCGACTGGAGCTTTGACTACGGCCAACAGGTTCGTGTGATGCCGCGCGGGTTCCACATTCCGTATTCGTTTATCGACGACGCGACAGCGGCACACGCGGTGATTGGTATGTGCATCGATTACAAGAACTATCCCATGTTTTTCGACTGCGGCAACGATGCGGGCCTCGCCGTGGCGGGTCTCAATTTCCCGGGTTATGCCGAGTATGCCGAGGGCCCTGTCGACGGCAAGAACAATATCGCGGCCTATGAGTTTCCCCTGTGGGTGGCAGCGACGTTCTCGACGGTCGATGAGGTCGAGGACGCGCTGCGCGACACGGTGATTGTCGCCAAATCTGCCGGAGAGGGGCTGGGCGTGTCGCTGCTCCATTGGATTATCGGCGACAGCCAGCGCAGCATCGTGGTCGAGATGATGGCTGACGGCCTGCATGTATACGACGATCCGGTCGATACCCTTGCCAATCAGCCCACCTTCCCGTGGCACATGGAAAACCTGCGCACCTATATCACGGCCACAAGCGATTTTCCGCAGACGGCGACATGGCGTGGCGCCGAGCTCAAGCCCTATGGCGCGGGTGCCGGCATGCGCGGTATTCCGGGTGACTGCTATTCGCCGAGCCGTTTTGTAAAGGCGGCGTACCTCAATGCCAATTACCCGCAAAAGGAGAGCGAGACCGAAAACGTCGTTCGCATGTTCCGCTCGCTCGAGGGCGTGGTGATGATCGAGGGAGCGTCCAGGATGGGCGATGGCAAGTTCGAGAAGACTATCTACACCGGATGCTTTAGTGCGCGCACGGGCAATTATTACTACGCGATGTATGGGGATCCGTCGATTCGCTACGTGAGCCTGATGGATGCCGAGGGCGCGAGCCCCGATAGGCTCGTGGTTCCCGAGCCGCGCCGTTCGTAGCCGTTAGCTTTACTGCAATGCAAAGCGGCCCTGCGTCTCTCGTGAGGCGCAGGGCCGCTGTCGTTGATTTGTGGCGTTGCTAGAAGTTGGCGTCGTTGAGTTGTTCGCTCTCGAGGCCGTCGAGCTGTTGCTGTTCGGGCGTATCGGCGACGCTCTCGAGCAGCTCGGTGGGATCGACGTTCATGTCCTTACCGGCCTCGTTGCCGTTGACCAGGTCGTCCGAGAAGATATCGACTTCCATTTCCTCGGCTTCCTCGATTTGGACCTCGAGTGGCACCTGGGTGCGTACGAGCTTGACTGCTGGACGCATGCGGGCAAAGAGCGGTACGTACTCGATGATGATGGCCGAGTTCTCAAGACCGTACCAGCGTGCCGGGCTTCCGCAGGCGCGGCGGACGGCATACTTGATGGCCATCACGCGATGGTCGTTGCGGTTGATGTCCGTCTCGGGAGCAAGCATCTTGCGCAGCATGCAAAAACGGAAGTCGCCCACGTTGCCGCGCGTCTCGTAGATGGAGTAGGTGTGATGCTGCGGCGGCAGCTCGCCCGATGCCATCAAGTCGCCAACGATCTGACGCAGGTAGGCATTGATGCGCTGGTTGACCTTAAAGCCCAGGTCCAAGCGCACGCGGAACAAAAAGTCCGTGCCAAAGGTCTCGACGGAATACTCGTGCGTATAGGGTTCGTCGGTAACGTGCACGTTGATGAACCAATATGCCTTGGCGCGCTTGGGGTGCTTGTCCAGGATGGAATAGAGCACGTCGCGGTCGAGCGTGAGCGGGTCGGGGCTGTTGGTGAGAAATACCAGATTGTCGGCGAGCACGGGATAGGTCTCGTCGTTGCGCAGGCGGTTGAGCTGATCGATGTACTTGGAGACGGGCAACAGAATCGTCTGCGTGCGCTCGATGGCGGTGCCACGGCGCCACACGTACATAAGGCCAAACAGCAGTGCGGCCAGGAAGATCATCACATAGCCGCCGTCAAAGAACATGGTGAGGCACGAGGCGAAGAAGCACAGCTCAATGGCACCAAAGAGCAGGGCGAAGACGCAGGCGCCCAGCTTGTGCTTGAGAATGCCAGCGATATAGCTCGTCAAAAGCGTCGTGGTCATGAGCATGGTCACGGTAATGGCGAGGCCGTAGGCGCTCTCCATGCGCTCGGAGTTTTGGAACAGCAGCACGATGAAGATGCAGCCGACCCACATGATGTTGTTGACGAGCGGAATATAGAGCTGGCCCTTGGTGTCGCTGGGGTAGTGGATGCGCAGATGCGGCATAAGGTTGAGGCGCGTGGCCTCGGATACCAGCGAGAACGAGCCGGTGATGAGCGCCTGCGAGGCGATGATGGCCGCTACGGCCGAAAGTACGATGGCAAAGGGGCGCAGGGGCTCGGGAAGCATCATATAAAACGGGTTGACGATATCCATCGCGAGCATCTGGGGGTTGGAGTTATTGGCGAGCAGCCAAGCTCCCTGACCCAGATAGTTGAGGATAAGGGCCGCCTTAACAAACGGCCAGGATGCATAGATGTTGGCCTTGCCAACGTGGCCCATGTCCGAGTAGAGGGCCTCGGCGCCGGTCGTCGACAGGAAGACAAAGCCGAGCACCATGATGCCCGAGTGGTTGATGGGCGAGAACAGGAACATGATGCCGCGGATGGGGTTGAGCGCGCGCAGGATGGATAGGTTGCCGAGCATGTTGAACAGGCCGGCGCCTGCCAGGAACAGGAACCACAGCGTCATGAGCGGGCCGAACAGCTTACCGATCGACGAGGTACCGGCGCGCTGCATGGCAAATAGGCCGCAGATAATGATGATGGTGATGATGATGACGTTGGTCTGGCCGTCGCCCAAAAGCGCGTGGCCCCACTCGATAGTGCGCAAGCCCTCGATGGCCGTGGTAACCGTGACGGCGGGGGTGAGGATGCCGTCGGCGAGCAGCGCCGCGCCGCCGATCATGGCGGGGAGAATCAGCCATGGCGCCACCTTGCGCACGAGGCTGAATAGGGCGAAGATGCCGCCCTCGTTGTGGTTATCGGCCTTCATGGCGATAACCACGTACTTGACCGTGGTCACGAGCGTCATGGTCCAGATGACAAGCGAAAGCGCTCCCAAGATCATGTCTTCGCTGACGGTACCGATGCCGCCGTTGTTGGCGACGATTGATTTCATGGTGTACATGGGGCTCGTGCCGATGTCGCCATAGACGACGCCGAGCGTTACGAGCAGCATGCCAGCGGAGAGGGGAATGGCTCCGTGCCCGCCCTGCCCATGCTGGCCTTGGAGGTTTGCCTCCAGTTTGTTGTGTGCCACGAGGACTCCCTTAGACATCCGGTTATCTGTCTAGGACAAAAAACTTTATGCCGTCTTTATACATACAAGAGCAGTTTGGCACATCGGGTTATTTTAGACAATAATCCTCAGCTGGGGATTATTTATCTACGCAGGTAGCATTTCAAAGCAGGGGCTTTTAAGCACGTGCTGTCTGGGCGATGCCAGCCTTGGCGTTTGCGCGTTTGCCGGCGAGTTCGCAAAAAATCGCGCCGCCGATGATAAGCGCGGCGCCCAGCAGGCGGACCGGTGTTATGGCTTCACCCAAAAGGGCGGCCGAGAACACGACCGCCGAAAGCGGCTCGAGGTAGCCGACGACGGCGACGGTCTGGACGGGCAGCTTGGCGACGGCGCTAAAGTAGAGCAGGCAACCAATGCCGGTGTTGACGACGCCGAGCATAGCGACGGCGTGCCAATCAATACTGGCGGCGACGCCGGCGGACAGGAACGAGGGAGCGCCCTGCGTGATGAGCGTGAGGACCAGTGCGGTCACAAAGGCGGCGCTCACCTGGAGCGCGGAGTTCTCGAGGCCCTCGATGTGCGGCGCACCCTTGCTGGCGATGACCATCAATGCATAGCAGAAGGCCGAGGCGATTCCACAGACGATGCCCGCAATGGGCATATTGCCGCCTAGACCTTGCGCTGCAATGAGAAAAGCACCGCAAGCAACGGCGACAAAGCCGGCGATTTTGCCGCCGGTCAGCTTTTCGCCAAAGATGAGCGGGGAGAGCGCCATGACAATGATGGGGCCGCAGTAGTACAGCAGCGAGGATACGCCGACGCCGATCGTCTGGTAGGCGCGGAACAGAAAAATCCAGCTGGCGCCCAGCGCAGCTCCCGAGAGGAGGAGGGCCGCGGCTTCGCGGGGACGAGATGGCGCCTGCAACTTATGGTGTTGGGTGATGGCGAGGATAGTGACAAGCGAGAGAGCGCCCAAAAACGTGCGTAGCAGCACGATATCGGAGCTCGGCAGCGCGATGGCAGCGGCGATGATGCCGTTGGAGCCAAACAATAGCAATGCTGCTAAGTACGTAAACAGTCCGTTGTTCATGCGCTTCCATCCCCTCTATATCCGAGCATGTTCACTATGGGTGAACTGGCTTTAGAAGAAAAGCGAATATAATGCATGGAAAACATGACAAAAACTCATACAAGGGTGGGGACGTGCCATGGAGACCAATATCCAAAAGATGCAAGTGCTGCTCGAGACGGTGCGTGCCGGCAGCTTTACGCGTGCTGCAGAGCGGCTGAGCTATTCGCAGTCGGGCGTGAGCCGCATGGTGGGCGACCTTGAGGCAGACTGGGGTTTTAAGGTGCTTGATCGCAGCCGCGAGGGCGTGGTGCTTTCTGCCGACGGGCGGCAGGTCATGCCGGCAGTCGAGGCGTTATGCGAAGAGTTTGGCCGCCTGCAGCGACGCGTGGACGAGATGCGAGGGCTCATGCGCGGCAAGATCTGTATCGGTACGTTTTCGAGTGTGGCGACTCATGTACTGCCGCCGGTGATCGCGCGCTTTCGCGCCGATCATCCGGATGTCGATTACGAGCTGCTGATGGGCGATTACTCAGAGATTGAACAATGGGTGGCTGAGGGTCGTTGTGACCTGGGCTTTATCCCGCGTGAGCCCCGAGAAAACGGCATGGCATCGCGGTCTTTGGTGCGCGACGAGTTGATGGCGGTAGTACCGGCAGACTCTTTGCTTGCCACGGCGGAGGTCGTTTCTCTTGCCGATTTAGCCAACGAGCAGTTTATTCTGCTAGAACGCGGCACCGATGACGAGATTACGCCGCTGTTCCGTCGGGCGGGACTGACGGTGTGCTCCAAGCTGTCGACCTGGGATGACTATGCGATTATGGCCATGGTTGAGGACGGCCTGGGTGTGAGCATTCTTCCCGCGCTCATCTTGCGCCGTTGTCAGTTCGATGTTGCCGTGCGTTCGCTCGAGGGACATCCCCATCGGCAGATCAACGCCATATATCGAACGGCCGATGTTTCGCTTGCCGCCGCCCGTTTCCTCGAATACCTCTAAACGTGTACACACCATTGTTCGCTTTGGGCAAATCTCGGAGTCCGATACATTTTCTTATGAAATTGAACTTTCGAATGAGGTACGGCGCTATACTGCTTGCTAAATTGAACCCTGGTTCAATTCGTGTTCTATAAATTGAACTTTGCCAGCAAGGAGGTTCTAGTGGCCCAAGAGACGTTTAGCGATCGCCTGCGACAGGCTATGTCCGATCGCGACGTTCGCCAGTCGGACGTGATCCGCGCATCGGAGATGCTCGGCAAAAAACTCGGCAAGAGTCAGATGAGCCAATATGTGAGCGGCAAGACGATCCCGCGGCGCGATGTGGCTGAGCTGCTCGCCCGTATTTTGGAGGTCGATGTTACCTGGCTGCTTGCCGGCGACGCCGATCAAGGCGAGGCATCATCACCCCGCAACGATTCCAAGCCCGAACCCCATCCCTCAGCTCAAATTGCAAGGAGCACCACCATGCGCACTTTTTCTAAATCCACCAAGCTCGATAACGTCCTGTATGACGTGCGCGGCCCCGTCGTCGACGAGGCCGCCCGTATGGAGGACGAGGGCGAGCGCATCCTCAAGCTCAATATCGGTAACCCGGCGCCCTTCGGTTTCCGCACGCCCGACGAGGTTATCAAGGACATGCGCCAGCAGCTGCCCGACTGCGAAGGCTATTCCAACTCGCGCGGCCTGTTCTCTGCGCGCAAGGCGATCATGCAGTACTCGCAGATCAAGGGGCTGCCCAATGTTCAGATGGAGCATATCTACACGGGCAACGGCGTGTCCGAACTCATTCAGCTTTCGATGAACGCGCTGCTCGACAATGGTGACGAGATTCTGATCCCCAGCCCCGATTATCCGCTCTGGACGGCGTGCGCAACCCTTGCCGGCGGTCATCCCGTGCACTATCTATGCGACGAGCAGGCGGATTGGTATCCCGACCTGGAGGATATGGAGTCCAAGATCACGAGCGCGACCAAGGCCCTCGTCATCATCAACCCCAACAACCCCACGGGTTCTGTCTATCCGCGCGAGGTGCTCGAGGGCATCGTCGAGGTTGCGCGCAGGCATCAGCTGATGATCTTTGCCGATGAGATCTACGACCGTCTGTGCATGGACGGCTACGAGCACGTCTCGATTGCCTCGCTCGCTCCCGATCTGCCCTGCATTACGTTTAGCGGCCTGTCCAAGTCGCATATGATCGCGGGCTATCGCATTGGCTGGATGGTGCTTTCGGGCAACCAGCGCTGCATGAGCGACTTCATCATGGGCGTCAACATGCTCTCTAACATGCGTCTGTGCTCCAACGTGCCGGCCCAGTCGATCGTCCAGACGGCGCTCGGCGGCCATCAGTCGGTCAACGACTACATCCGCCCCGGCGGTCGCGTCTACGAGCAGCGCAACTTTGTGTATGAGGCGCTCAGCAAGATCGACGGCATCTCGGTGGTCAAGCCGCGCGCGGCGTTCTACATCTTCCCCAAGATGGATGTTAAGAAGTTCAACATCACCGATGACGAGCAGTTTGCCCTCGATCTGCTGCACGAGAAGAAGATCCTCATCACGCGCGGCGGCGGCTTTAACTGGGCCGAGCCCGACCACTTCCGCATCGTGTACCTGCCGCGCATGGAAGTGCTCAAAGAGTCGCTCGAAGACCTCGCCGACTTCTTCGATCACTACCGTCAGAACTAGTGGGATAGAAGCTCCGCACTATGAAAAGCTCCCTGCAGTTGCTTGGCTGCGGGGGGCTTTCTTGAATCGGCGGAACTAAATAACGATTCCGTTGCAGTGGTCGATTTCGTGCTGGATGATCTCGGCGGTGTAGCCCGAGAAGTTTTTGATGCGGTGGACGAAGTTCTCGTCCAAATACTCAACCTTAATGCGGCGATAGCGGGTGCAGGGACGCTCGCCGATCAGCGAGAGGCATCCTTCGCTCGTCTGATAGGCATTGACCTGCTCAAGAATTTGAGGGTTGTACATCAGCAGCGCCCTATTGCCGTCCTTTACGCAGATGATGCGTTTGCGTACGCCGATCATGTTGGCGGCGAGCCCCACGCACTCATGCTCATGTTCGTGGAGCGTATCCAGGAGGTCCTGCCCGGTCGCGGCATCGTCGGGTCCCGCGTCTTCGGAAGACAGGCGCAAAAAGAACTCGGATTTCATGATGGGCTTAATCATGGCGGGCTCCTCATGTCTCATGCTTTCGTGGACTTTTAATAATAGCGCGGAAGGAAAGCTGTGCGTCCGCGTTACAATCTTTCGATGTTGGACCATGTTGCCAGACTCGTCGTGTACGGCGTCTGGCGTAAGTCTAGGGCTCATTTTCGCCCTGGACTGTTCCTCTGGGGCGATGCGACTGTCGTTCCAAGAGGAAGGAAATGCATGGGGAGCAAATCTCAGCAACAAGTTCAAGCACCGCCATCGGCCACTGCGGCAATTCTCGTCGTAATGTATATTGCAGCCTTTGTTGCCGCGTTTAACGAGAACATCATTAACGTGGCGTTGCACGACATTATGGCGGCCTTTTCGGTGAGTGCCACCACGGCGCAGTGGCTCGTTTCGGGCTACATGATCGTGACGTCGATCTTTACGGCCATCATGGCCTTCCTGTCCGGCCGTTTCTCGACGCGCAAGCTGCTGTTTTTCGCATGCGGATGCATGGTCGCCGGCGAAGTTCTGTGCCTGGTCGCTCCGTCGTTTGGCGTTTTGCTGTCAAGTCGTATTTTGCAGGCTGCGGGATCGGGCATCTTGTTCCCGCTCATGATGAACGTGGTGCTGTCTTGCGCTCCGCGCGAGAAGCTCGGCCTGTATCTGAGCTTGGGCGGTGCCTGCATTACGTTGGGGCCGGCGTTTGGACCCGTGATCAGTGGTCTTATGTGCACGTTGTTTGGCTGGAGGGCGGTGTTCGTAGTGCCGCTGGTGGGCGGCATTGTGGTCGCTGCGGCGGGCGTAAAGCATGTCCAGATTGTCGGAGAGCGCTCGAATACCACGCTTGATATTCTGTCGGTTGTTTTGCTCGCGGCCGGCATTACGGCATTTGTGTATTCCGTAGGCGAGTTCTCGACCAATCTGATTGCCGGCATCGTGACGCTTTTTGCCGCCGTTGTGCTGCTCGGCCTGTTTGCGGCCCGCCAGCTTAAGCTCGAGCATCCGGTGCTTAACGTGCGTCCCATGGCGAGCGTTCGTTTTTGGCCTGCGTGCTTGCTTGTGGTGGTGTCGATGATGACGACGTTCTCGATGAGCGTTTTGTTGCCGCTCTATTTTGAGGGCGCATACGGCATGACCGCCCTTGTTGCGGGCTTGCTCATTTTGCCGGCGATTGCCTGCAATGCCGTGACCTCGATTGTGGGCGGACGCGTGATGGACGCCCGTGGCGCATGGCCGCTGCTGCCGGTCGGCTTTGCCCTGATTGCCGTGGGGCAGACTGCCATCTCGGTGACGGCGGCAAGCATGAACATCGGCGTCGTCGTGGCGCTGACCGTTGTGGTGTATGCCGGAGTCGGTTTGGTGCTGAGCCCCTCGCAAACGGCCGGATTGGAGACGCTGCCTGCCGCTGAGCATCCTCACGGAACGGCATTGCTCAACACGTGGAACATGATTGCCGCATCGTTTGGCCCGTCGCTGTTTATCGGTCTGCTCTCGAGTTCTGCGGCGACTGCCGGTGCCGCTGGTGTTGCGACCGACGTTGCCCAGGCGATTGGATTTGCGGTAGCCGTGCGTGTGGCGGCTGTAATTGCCGTGGTCGGATTTGTGGTATCGGTTGTGTACGCTCGCCGCGAGTCGCACATGTCGCATTAATGTGTGCACATAGATTCTGCAGCTAGATTGGATGGCGACACCATAAACTAATGGACGTTTTGCCGAGAGGCATGAATGTTTAAAGCGCAAAGAGTGCGCGACGGGCCCCGCGAATGGGGCGATGATGCCCGAGAGGGCCAAGAAGGAGTCTCATGTCCGAGAACGAAGAGATCATGAACGAGACCGAGAACGAGACCATGGCTGCCGAGGTTGAGGCAGTCGAGACCGTGGAGACCGAAGCTGCCGAGGTTGAGGCTGCTGACGAGGTTTCCGCCGAGGAGGAGGCCGAGGTTGTCGAGGCCGCCGTTGATTACGATGACGAAGAGCTGATGGACAAGATGCAGAAGGCCGCTCGTCTGCTGCGTAGCCGTCGCTTTGCTATTTCCAAGGAGGAGGAGGCCAAGGCCGAGCGCATGGCGAACATCGAGCGCGCTATCAAGCTCCTTGACCTCAAGCCCAAGATGGAGCAGAAGGAAATGTCCGACCTGCTGGGCATGCGCCTTCGTGAGCTCGATGGCCTGATGGCCGAGGCCGAGGCTGCCGATCTGGTTGGCCGCATCGACGACGCCGAGGGCGATATGCGCAAGATCGTTGTCTTCGCTGCCGAGGATGCCGCTGAGGGCCTGGTCGATCTTGCCAACAAGAAGGAGAAGCTCCTGCCTGAGCTTTCTTACGAGGAGGCCACCGAGCTGATGGCCGCTCTCGATAAGGTCATCGCTCCGCTCGTCGCCATGGGCCTGGACGAGGACCGCGGTCCTCGCGGCGGTCGTGACGATCGTGGCGGCCGTGGCGGCGACCGTGGCGGTCGCGGCGGCTTTGGTGATCGCGGTGGCCGTGGCGGCGACCGTGGCGGTCGCGGTGGCGATCGCGGTGGTCGCGGCGGCTTTGGTGACCGTGGCGGCGACCGTGGCGGTCGCGGCGGCTTTGGTGGCAACCGTGGTGGCTATGGCGATCGCGGTGGCAACCGTGGCGGCTTCGGCGGCAACCGCGGTAACGACCGCGGCGGTCGCGGTGGCGATCGTGGCGGCCGCAACGGCGGCGGCTTCCGCGGCAACCGTTTTTAGTTACGGCGTTTTACCAAACGCCGTAACCGGCCGACGCTGCGCGGGCCGCATTTGGACAATCTGACGTT
>CAUDDU010000011.1 GCA_958448375.1 uncultured Collinsella sp. | reverse complement strand
CGCCAACACCTACGTGAGCGCCATCGAGGCCGTGCGCGAGGACCAGCAGGGTCACGGCAGCGCCAACGATATGGGCATGGACGTCATCGCCCTGCAGGACCTGCCGCAGCACACGGTGTAATGTGACCTGGTCGGCCGGGGTGGCAGCCGGACACTTTCTCTCGGAAACTGGGCTTCGCGAAGTTTTCCGAGAGAAAGGTCCGCCTCCCGCCCCGGCCTACGGTGACTCGGTTGCACCGTGTGCTGCCGAAGGGGCTTTGCGCGATGACTAGGGCTGAGAAATAAAGTGAGTGTGGGCCCTGTCGTTCGAATGAACGACAGGGCCCACATTAATATTTCAGCCAACGTACGTCATGGCAATCCCCGGTAGGTCGAAGGTGCTCTGCGGCGGCCCGGTGTTTTCATCTGAACGACTTTGCGTAGCAACCGGAGTGAAGATGAAAACACCGGGCCGCCGCAGAGCACCCACAGACCGCAGGGACGGGAGCAGCTATACTACTCTCAGTAGTTAAGGGTCGCGGATCCGCCGCGTCACCGCTCTCAACAGGAGGTCTTTGTTTATGGCAGATCAGAAGCCGGTTGTCGGGATCATCATGGGCTCCAAGTCCGACCTGGGCGTTATGGAAGGTTGCACCGCCGAGCTCGAGGCACTGGGCGTGCCCTATGAGCTCGTGATTGCAAGCGCGCATCGCACGCCGGCGAAGGTCCATGAGTGGGCCTCGACTGCTGCCGACCGCGGTATCAAGGTGATTATCGCTGCTGCTGGCAAGGCTGCTCACCTGGGCGGTGTCGTGGCTGCGTTTACGCCGCTGCCGGTCATCGGCGTGCCTATGAAGACGAGCGATCTGGGTGGTATGGACTCGCTGCTGTCGATGGTGCAGATGCCTTCGGGCGTGCCCGTTGCCTGTGTGGCCATCAACGGTGCCAAGAACGCTGCCATTTACGCCACGCAGATTCTGGGCGCATGCGACCCCGAGTACCGCAAGGTTATCGAGAAGATGAAGCAGGAGATGGCTGACGCCTAAGCGCTCGCCAGTCCATTTTCAGCATAAGGAGAGCCATGTCCGACTATCAGGGAAAGCGTTTTTCGGCTTCTCGGATTCCCGATTCAGCCAAGTCGGGAGCAGCCCGCGCGTCGCAGCAGGGTCGGACATCCTCTCCTCAGCAGTCGCGTGCGCCGCGCCCCGTGACGCCGGCGAAGCATCGCCGTCAGGATACACCTGCTGCATATCGCCCTTCGTCATACAGTACGGCCAAGAAGTCACCTCGCTCTTCGGCGCATGTCGCGCCATCGAGCTATACCGAGCCGCCGCGCAAAAAGCACCGCTCCGTCATTCCCATTCTGCTCATCATCATCGGCATTGGCCTGATCGTTGCTGCGGCCGCCATCTTTATCAACGCGCAGATTGGCTACAAGCAGGCGAGCGAGTCGTATCAAAAAATCGAAAAGCAATATGTGAGCGACAAGGACGCCAGCGGCGTGCCGATTGTCGACTTCAATGCGCTTGCCCAGACAAATCCCGAGGTTGTGGGTTGGATTTACGCACCCGGCACTAACATCAACTACCCCGTGGTGCAGACCAACAACAACTCCAAGTACCTCAACACGCTGTTCGACGGTACGGCCAATGCGTCGGGCGCCATCTTCTTGGATAGCGACGACACCGCGCCGGGCATGGTGGATCAGCAGACCACGATTTACGGTCATCACATGAATGACGGCTCGATGTTCAACGTGATTTCGGATACGACCGATCAGGCGACGTTCGACAGCATGGAATACGTGTACTACATCACGCGCGATGCGACGTATAAGTTGCGCCCGCTGGCGACCAAGGTGGTCGAGGACACGTATGCCAAGGCGCGCACGCCCAACTTTGAAGGCGATGACGGACTGAAGAGCTATCTGTCCGAGATGCTCGACGGTGCTTCTGCCGTGGCGAGCGACGCCACCGAGCGTGCCGCTTCGGCAACCAAGGTCGTAACGCTTGTGACCTGCCGTTCGCTGTCATTTAGCAATACGCGCGCCGTCATGGTGCTCACGCCGGTCGAGGAATAAATTGTTGAGAGTAGCTAAAAGAGCCCCGTCCCAAATGAGCTACTCGACGACGGTAAAAAGGAGAAATGATGCTTGAAAGTGGCAAATCGATGCCTTCGGTTGATGCTTGGCTGCGCGAAGCCAAGGCCGATGTTTCGGCGGCTGATTGTGGGATGTACCTGACACACAACGGCGTGGTGCGTGCGACGCCCAAGGCCGAGGTGCGTGGGGTCGAGACAGATGGTGTGGCGCCAGGCCACAAGGTGGGCGGCATGGTGTTTGGCTTCGATGCCGAAAAGGTGCAGGCCGCTATCGAGGCAACGCGCGCGATGCCGGGTATCGGCTACGTACGCGTGTGGTTGGCGAGCGGCGAGCTTACCGTGGGCGACGACATCATGCTCGTACTCATTGGCGGGGACATTCGCCCGCATGTGGTCGATGCGCTTCAGAAGCTTGTCGGCACTATCAAGAACGAATGCGTGAGCGAGGTCGAGTGCGAGGCGTAAGGCCGGCAGCAGCACTCGCCAACAAAAAGCCCGCTGGCAGTTCAATCAGTCTGCCAGCGGGCTTTTCTGTGCGTTGAAAAATCTCGGCATTGCGTGGCGCTACACGCGCGTCGCATCCTTGGGGCTCATGGTCATGCTCTGGAAGCGGTTCTCCATGTAGTCGTTATCGAAATACTTGCCGTAGAACTGCGCGACGGGAATATCCGGCTCCGTGCCGTTGACGCGCTGGTACCAGTAGTCGAGCGACTGCAGCGTCATGACGCCGTCGACCAGCATAATGACGGTAAAGATGACGGTAGCCGAGTAGCGACTCTTCCACGGAATCATGTTGATGAGCTTGAGCAGCCTCGGCAGCAGCAGCTTGATCCAGATAAGGCCACCCAGGCCCCACAGGCAGGCAAAGCCCGTGCAGGTGCGTCCGCCCGTAAGGACGGCGAGTGGGTCGGGCATGCCGAACAGCTTCATGTGCGAGTAGCTCCACGAGACCACGCCAAATGAGGTCTGCATAAACCAGCCCACGAACACCTCAAAGCTCGCGCCGAGCACAGCGCTTACCAGGAAAATGATGATGGGGTTCTTTTTATAGAAGCGGTTGAGCACCATGGTCATGAGTACGGCGCCAAAGCCATAGATGGGGCTGAAGGGACCAAACAGCATGCCGGCGCGGTCCTGGTAGACGCCTGGGTCGTCGACCGTCATGTGCCAGATGTCCTCGGCGATCAGGCCGAGCACGCAGCAGACGAGGAATACCCAGAACAGGTTGAAGTAGTTGAGCTTGATGTAGCCCTCGCCGGTTTCGTCGCGGCCGAGCATGCCCTCGGCGGCGGCATCGCGGTCGAGCATCTCCTGCAGGCGGCGCTGCAGTTCGCGCTCCTGGCGAAGCGTAGGATCGACGGTGGCTGAAAGCGCGATGAGGATACCGAGCTGAATCGCGGGACGAAGCAAGAAGAGCCCGATGCCCTGGAGCATCACGTCGACCAAAAGCTCGACGACGGTGAATGCAATAAGGATATAGGACAGGCGGGCGGCGTTGCGGCGCTGGTTTTTGATAAGGTCCAGGCCAAAGATGATCAGGATGACGGCACTTGCCGCAGAGAGCATGATGCCGGCGACGATGAGTCCAACCGCGACGAGCGTGTTGTCGCCGAGCTTGGCAGCGGCGTTGCCGTTAATGAGCGCGGTGATGACCTGCCACATAAAGGCGGCGACCGACGGGAGTGTGCCCACGCCGGACAGGATGCACAGGACGGCGTACACCTTAATGATGAGGGGAATCTTCTTGACCTCCGTGGCGCTGGGGACGCTGGGGTCGAGTCCGTTTCGATCCATACAGAACCTTTCTCGCTTTGTCCTAGACTACAAGGATACGCCGCCGACCTGCCAAAAGACAGGACGAACGTCCCAATTGCAACAATGCAACCCTCAACGGTGGACGCGGCGGCCATCTGGGGGCGCGGGCGCTTGCACTGGACAGACCGATAAAATGTTTGGCCGCAAAACGGATTATTAGCTCGGTGGGCTTTTAAAAAGCGCTGCTCATGCGCGGGGGAGCGCGTCGCGCCGTGCGTATAATAAGGCGGGTAACGCCAAAATACGAGGCTCTGAGGGGATGCCATGTCTCAAGAAACCATCCGCGCGGCCGAGCGTGCCGCGGGACAGGTGAACGCCATGTCGACGTATGATCCGGACTCCGACCAGCTGCATGAGGAATGCGGCGTTTTTGGTGTCTGGGCGCCCGATCGCGACGTGGCTCGACTGACGTACTTTGGCCTGCGTGCACTGCAGCACCGTGGCCAAGAATCGGCGGGAATCGCTGTTGGTGACGGCGGTACGGTTATGGTCCGCAAGGATCTGGGCCTGCTCGACCGAGTGTTCTCCAATGCTGACCTGTCGACGCTCTCCGGTCAGCTGGCCGTGGGTCATGTGCGCTACGGCACCGCCGGCGCCAAGAGCTGGGAAGCCTCTCAGCCGCACCTCTCTACCATCAATAGCGTCATTATCGCGCTCGCGCACAACGGCACCCTCGTCAACACCGACGAGCTGCGCCGCCAGCTGATCGAGCTGGGCGTGCCGTTCCTCTCCAACTCGGATTCCGAGGTCGCGACCAAACTCATCGGCTACTTTACTCAGCGTACAGGCCATCTGCGCGAGGGCATTCGCAAGACCATGGAGCTCGTGCGCGGCGGCTACGCCATGACGCTCATCAACGAGCAGGCGCTCTACGCATTCCGCGACCCGCACGGCATTCGCCCGCTCGTGCTGGGCAAGCTGGTGGACGAGGGCCTGGACCAGGCCGATGCCGCATCCGTTTCGCAGCTGCCGTCGCAGGACGGCGCCGCGACGGTCGACGCCACCACCCATGTCACCCGCGCCGGCGGCTGGGTCGTCGCCTCCGAAACTTGTGCGCTCGACATTGTGGGCGCCGAGTACGTCCGCGACGTCCGTCCCGGTGAGATTTTGCGCATCAGCGCCGAGGGCCTTGTGTCCGAGCAGGGCGTGCCTGCCGCCGAAGAGCCTGCTAACTGCATCTTTGAGCAGGTCTACTTCGCTCGCCCCGATTCCATCATGAACGGCAAGAGCGTCTACGCCTGCCGTTATGACATGGGTCGTCAGCTGGCACATGAGGAGCCCGTCGAGGCCGACCTGGTCATCGGCGTGCCCGACTCCGGCCTGCCGCCCGCGGAGGGCTATTCGCACGAGAGCGGCATTCCCTTTGGCGAGGGCCTCATCAAGAATCGCTATGTGGGCCGTACGTTTATCGAGCCTACGCAGGAGCTGCGCGCCATGGGCGTGCGTATGAAGCTCAACCCGCTGCGCGACAACATCGAGGGCAAGCGCCTGGTCGTCATTGACGACTCCATCGTCCGCGG
The DNA here is from genome assembly GCA_958448375.1 of uncultured Collinsella sp. GTDB lineage: Bacteria > Actinomycetota > Coriobacteriia > Coriobacteriales > Coriobacteriaceae > Collinsella. The sequence continues at coordinate 6,675 of CAUDDU010000011.1, read as the reverse complement.
CACCACCATGGTGCAGCTCGTCAAGATGCTGCGCAACGCCGGCGCCAAGGAGATTCACATTCGCATCAACTCGCCCGAGGTCATTTGGCCGTGCTTCTACGGTATCGATACCGACGTGCAGTCGCAGCTTATCAGCGCCAACAAGACGGTCGACGAGATTTGCGAGTATATCGGCGCCGATTCGCTGGCCTTCCTCTCGGTCGAGGGCCTGCTGAAGGTCATGCCCAAGGGCGGCTACTGCGATGCGTGCTTTACCGGACGCTACCCCGTGGCGATTCCCGAGAGCTTTGGCCGCGATAAGTTCATGGAGGGCTTTAAGCCCCGCAACCTGGACAAGCCGCTGCACTTTGACGACGACGCCGTGGTCGAGAAATACGACGACCGCAGCTGGGAAGAGGAGCACGGCGAGGCCTAAAACCTGCCATGTGGGGACAGGTTTTTTTGGTAGGTTTTACCTGCTGTTTTGTTGATATGACGGCGTGTGCTGTTATGGCGCGCGCCGAAATGAACGCAACTATGAGCACCGTTTGGCGCCCGCGCGGCGCCACGGTAGTGGGAGAGGAAGGCTCAGATGAGCGACAGCAAGCATGTGACGTACGAGGACGCCGGCGTCGATACCGCCGAGGGCGGCCGCGCCGTCGACGCTATTAAGCAGATGGTCAAGGACACCAACCGCCCCGAGGTTATCGGCGGCATCGGTGGCTTTGGTGGCCTGTTCTCGGCCGCCGCGCTCAAGGATATGGAAGACCCGATCCTGATCAGCGGCACCGACGGCGTGGGTACCAAGCTCGTGCTCGCCCAGATTATGGACCGTCACGAGACGGTGGGCCAGGACCTGGTCGCCATGTGCGTCAACGACATTTTGGCTTCGGGCGCCGAGCCGCTGTTCTTCCTGGATTACGTTGCCATCGGTCACATTGAGGCCGCGCACATGGCGAAGATCATCAAGGGCGTGGCCGACGGCTGCAAGCTCGCGGGCTGCGCGCTCGTGGGCGGCGAGATGGCCGAGCACCCGGGCGTCATGGCCCCCGTCGATTACGACCTCGCCGGCTTTACCGTGGGTGTTGTCGATCGTCCCAAGATGCTCGACCCCGCGAACGTTCGCCCCGGCGATGTGATCCTGGGCCTGCCTTCTACCGGCGTGCATTCCAACGGTTACTCGCTCGTGCGCAAGGTTATCGGTGTCGACGGCATCAAGCCGGGCACGCCCGAAGCTGCCGCTAAGGCCGAGGAGCTGAGTCGTCCGCTCGAGGAGCTCGGCGGTGCTTCGCTGGCCGACGCCCTGCTGGCCCCCACGCGCATCTACGTCAAGCCGATTCTGGAGCTGCTCCGCGGCGGCGCCAACGTGCACGCCATTGCCCACATCACCGGCGGCGGCATTACTGAGAACCTCAACCGCGCGCTCGCCGACGACGTCGATGCCGTGGTCACCCGCAACGGCGCCGAGATGGGCTGGGATGTTCCGCCCGTCATCACCTACGTGTCGCGTCAGGCCGAGCTCGCGCCCAACGAGGCATGCAAGACCTTCAACATGGGCGTCGGCCTGTGCCTGATCGTCGCCCCCGAGGACGAGGCTGCCGTGACCGAGGCGCTGGTCGCGCTGGGCGAGAAGCCGTTCCGCGTGGGCGAGTGCGTCGAGGGTTCCGGTAAGGTCGTGTACTCCGATGAGCGCTAACGAGCAGATGGCTGCTGCCGAGGGCCTGGGCTTTGTGCCCTACACCCGCCCGACCGGCACCAATACGGCCGAGCCGCTCAAGATCGGCGTGCTTATCAGCGGTTCTGGTACCAACCTGCAGGCGCTGATCGACCTGATCGCCGCTGGCAAGCTCAACGCCTCGATTGAACTTGTGGTGTCGAGCCGTCCTTCGGCCAAGGGCTTGCAGCGTGCCGAGCGTGCGGGCATCCAGACACTCACGCTGTCCAAAGATGTCTATGCCGACCCCATCGCGGCTGACGAGATCATCGCGCATGAGCTGCTCGAGCGCGGCTGCGAGTACGTGGTGATGGCCGGTTACATGCGCATGGTGCACACGCCGCTGCTAGCAGCGTTTCCCAATCGCGTGGTTAACCTACACCCGGCACTGCTGCCGAGCTTTACCGGTGCCCATGCGATTGACGATGCGTTTGCTCGCGGCGTCAAGGTGACCGGCGTGACCGTGCACTTTGCCAACGAGATTTACGACAACGGCCCCATCATCGCCCAGCGTGCGCTGGCTGTTGAGGAGGGCTGGGACGTCGACACGCTCGAGGAGCACATCCACGCGATTGAGCACGTGCTGTATCCCGAGGTCGTGCAGATGCTCGCCGACGGCCGCGTCCACGTGCTGGAGAGCGGCAAGGTCGCAGTTGATGCGGCGCGCTAGCGCGTGTAAACGGGCCACCTAGGTTTCTCTGAGGCGTAAACGACTATAAAGCCGATTGGGGCATATGGAATCACATGTGCCCCAATCGGCTTTTACTATCTCTTTGACTTCGGGCTCCTGATAACGTGACGGGTGGGACTTCGGAAAATGAGGGCGGTTGGCCGCGAGCATGATATGGATATCAGCGGCGATTTCTCCATCTCGGCAAAAAATGGCTTCAAGTTGAGCATCGGCTCGGACTTCGAGGGGGCGGACCTGTTCAGCGAAAATTCTTACACTGACACTCATGCCATGAGCCAGGATAACTAGCCGGTATAGGGTCACTTGAGTGGGTATGCGTCTGTCCAAGCGGTCCATTGGCTTGCTTAAGAAATGGTTAAACTACGTAGCGTACAGCACGTGAGTAACTTACGACTCAGTGAGACTAAAGGGAATCGGAGAAGAAAGCCCATGTTTTGCCCCAAATGCGGTAGCAAGATCAGTGACGATGCGCGGTACTGTACCGAATGCGGGCTGCCCTTGGAAGGACTCTCGGGTAAAACTGCGGCCGAGGAAGGGTCCGGCGCCGAGCCGCTGGCGCGAGAGTCCTCGTCCGCTGAAGTCATGTTGGAGTCTGCAAATACCAAAACGGACTCTGCGATAGGATCCGCGAATGCCGAGTCCACAGCGGAACCGAGACCCGAGCCGGTCTCGAAGACCGCGAGTAGCGGTCACTCCCAGATGTACAACTTCTTTATGCGACGCTGTCAGGTCGGTAACCGCCTGGTGCCGCAGTTTGCTATCATGATCGCCGCTTTCATCGCCGCGGCAGGCATCGCTTACGCTGCTTTCATGCTCTACAAGAACGTCATCGAGCCCAATCTCCAGCAGCAATCCGTGCAACAGGAGCAAGCGACCGAAAGGCCCAAGAAGGACGAGAGAGCGGCCGAAGAAGTTGTCTATACGCTGGAGGAAAAGTCATTGACGGTGTCTGCTCCGGTCGACCCTATGCTCAACCAGGGCGAGCGGGCTAACATGGAATGGTCCTATCCGCAACTTAAGAGCTCTGCCAAAGACGACGTCGCAGACAAAATTAACAAGGCGATTCTCGAGCCCCTTCAAATTGATGCGGAGCGAACGAATCGGGCATCAGATAATGAGCAATCAGATGCAGAGTTATATCCCGATGGCGAATTTCCCTGCATATCGAGAAACGTGACGGTTACGTACATGGATGTGAACTATTTCTGTATCCGTGACGAGCGCTATTCGACGGGATGGGGTCCGCATGGCGACACGGTTGTGACTGGTGTTATTTTTGATTTGCATACGGGTGACACTGTTAGTCCTCAGGACATGTTCGGCATTGATACCGAGGATCTTGCCAGTTCTATGAGTTCGGCAGTTTGGCCGTATCTTACGGAAATGGGCAAAAAGTATCCGTCTGATTACAACTCTATGCTCATGCGGAGCAATTCCTCAGACTATTCAATCAAGGGTTCAACATGCTTGTATGTGACATCCAAGGGACTGGTGTATCGCACCGAAGACTATGAGCTCGGTACTTTTGCGGACGGCAATTGCGAGATTTTGGTTGCGTCCTGGGATGATGAGTCTCAAGTGGGGTCCGAAGTAACCCCTGATGAGGTCAAGGACGGTACAACGGCGAAAGTCGATAAGGAGGACTAACATGTTCTGTCCCAACTGTGGATTTGAGCTTGATGGCGATTTGCGATACTGCACCGAGTGTGGCTATGCACTCGAAGATGCGAAGGCGGTGCTGAACTCTGCCAGCAACGAAGTGGCAGAAGAGCCTTCCGTTATCAATGAAGCTGCGGAAGAGATTTTCGCTAGTGGCGAAACGGAGAAGGAGTCTTCCGCCGGTGCCGAGGCGGGGGAGGAAAAGTCGCCCGTGGAGAGCGAGCCCGTTGCGGACGAAGAAGACGACCAGCCCAAAGACGACGTGTCGTCCGGTGCAACGCCTTCGATTCCTGCCGTGCGCGCCGACCGGCCAAAACCGAGCAATCCGGTCGCCAAGCCCGTCGCGGCGCCGGCCCCTGTTTCTGCGGTGAATGCATCCGCACGGAAAAAGGAGCCCAAGGCGCTCTATATCGTTGGTATCGTCGTTGGTGTGGCAGTCATTGCCATCTTTAGCTATCTGCTGTTCTTTAGCAAGTCCGGCGACGTTGCCCATTACGGCCAGGACAAAGCCATCGTGGTGATTCAAGAATCCAAGATCACCCCGACCGACGTAAAGGGCGAGAAGCTCAAGAAGTACTCGGTGACCCTGAACGGCGACAACGGCTACAGCACCAACGCTGAGGTTAAGGGTGACGAGGGCTTCACGGTAAGCCAGTTTCCTGATGCTAAACCGGGAAAATATACTCTTACCGTTAGGGACTCTAATTCCAAAGTCGAGTGGGCTATCCCCGTCGAAGTCGTTGATAACTCTAAATCCGCTGATGCCGTAAAAGAGGTTTCCCTCGAGGTGCCTAAGGTCAACGAGGCCGATACAAAGACAGACGAAGGCGACAAGAAGGATGGAGGCACCGCGGCGGACAATACCGCTGCGTATGCCGCTTACAAGCAAAAGTGCCAGGAATACCTAGCGTGCTATGGAGAGCCACAAATTGTTGAGGTGACTGATTCTGTCTATGCGATGCGAGGGCTTTGCCTTGTCGACCTCGTTGATTTTGATCAGGATGGCCAGCCTGAGCTCTTGACCGTTGTGAACGGTATGAGCGATGCCGAACTAAAGAGTGCCTGGAATGGAGATATAGAGGGACTTCAGAAGTCCTACACCGTGGAGGTTTGGTCGTCAGCTGATGGTGGCATCAAGAGGCTTTACAGTCAAAATTGGCTTGATAACAGCAACGGAGGAATGATGTTTCTTCCGCTGATTAAAGCGGATGACGACAGCATCCTCGTAAGCCAAAGAACATATGAGATGAGCAATGCTATTACGGCATTGCTTGCTGGAAGGCAGGTTTTGGCCGGGGACAATACTTCGGTATATGGCAAGAAAAGCGATGCTTTTTCGCTTGTAAGCAACTACGAGTCCTGGGGAGTTGCGCCGAGCGAGGGCAATGGCTACGAATACTATTGTGCGTCGGAGGGCAAGGAAATTTCCGAGACGGACTATAATGCCCTATATCAGCAATTTGGCTATGGGCACAATTACCGGACATATTATTTCCTTGATTTTTCAACCTCAGGTTACGGCACTATTTCGGGGGAATCCCACGTCGATCCCAATCAAGTTGCGGAAGTCACCAAAGATACGCTCAAAAAGGTGGGAATCGAATAAAAACTGAAAGGGGCTTGGAAAACTGTTTCCAAGCCCCTTTCTTATAGTAGTTGCTCGAGTCCAACAAGCCTCGCGCTGCTTGCTTGAGCCGCTCTATTTTGACACGCTTCGCTAAATCCACCCTTGCTAAACAAGTAATACTGTTTGATCGGCCGGCCCAGCAGCGCACTGCGCCGCTCGAGCGTTTCAAGAACGTCGGTATCTACGGGCTCGTTTCTCCATTTGCACTCGCCAACGATGAGCTCGCCATCGGCATCCTCTAATACAATGTCAATCTCTTCTTGGTGACGCGTTGCCGGGTTAGTGCCCCACCAAGAGCCGATTGCCTTGGGCAGTACATCCAGCTCGCCCTCAACGACCTGTCGTATCAACCACTGGCGGCATACCTCTTCAAATGTGGGGCCCACGAAGGTAGACAAATCGCGCTTGACGATACGCGCGGCAACAGCGGCTCCGAGCCCCTCTTCAATTGTTCCCGTGTACTGCGGAACAAATCGATACCAAAACCTGAACAGGTTATCGCAGATTCGATAGACCACCTGACGTTTTGTTGCTTTGGCAACGGGCGTGACGCGTTCAACGATTCGCAGATCAATCAATGCGTCGAGTAATCGCGCGACTTGTGGCGTTGCGAGTCGGGTGACATCGGCGATTTCCTTGGGACGTACACAGCCGTTAGCGATGGCGGCTATGACGCCATTGTAGATAGCCGGGCTTCGGACTTCCTGCAACAGATAGTTCTGGGGCTCGGCGTACAGAAACGCATCTTGGCGCAACAGAGCGTGCTCAAGGTTCCATTGCGTGGAGCGCGTGCTATCAAGCTGCGATAAATAGAGCGGCATGCCGCCGACAACGGAATACAGCTCGATAATTCTCTCGATGGGTGCATCGGGAAGCATTTGCGCTACATCGAAAACGACAAAGGGGTCGATGCGCAACTGCATGGTGCGGCGCCCATAGAGAGGACTTTGGTGTCCTAGCACCTGGTGTTCCATAAAACTCATGGACGATCCGCAGCGCACCAAG